>JAHEMM010000052.1 GCA_024643655.1 Chitinophagaceae bacterium
GCAAAGAAAACAATTGAAGAACTGGAAAACAATAAAATAACTGACCCATCATGAGAAAAATATTTGTTTCAGTTTATTTTTTCGTTTTGGCATTTAGCGGAAATGCGCAGAATAAAACTGCAGATAGCATTTTTGTTGAATTGCAAGAAAACAAAACTGATACCGGTAGAATCAGGTTGATGAACCAAATATTATACTACGTATATGAATTAATACAGGAGGAAAGAATTGACTATTCAAAAAAAATATTAAACTTCTCCCGAAAGGATAATGACAAAGTACTTGAATCTGTTAGCAGGGCCGAATTAGGATATATTCTTGCCATAAATGGAAATGCATTGGAAGGAACTGAATTAGCATACAGTGGTTTGGATATGGCAAAAAAACACGGGAACAGTTTGGCCCTGGGAATAATCTATAATGACCTGGGGGTTTGTTTCAGGGAAAATGACATAAATAAATCAATATCCTTATTTCTGACAGCTATTTCCTATCTGGAAAAAGAGGGCGACGAATTAAATTTAAGTTCAGCTTATTCAAATGTTTCAAAAAAATACATTGAAAAATCACAAATAGATTCAGCGTTGTTTTATGCACAAAAGAGCTATGAATTGTCCCTTTCCAGGCATATAATAAATAACTATAGTAGCAGTCTCCTGAATCTTGGAAATATCCATTACACTTATCTCAATAATAAAGCTATAGGCCTTGAGTATGCCCGAAAAGCAACAAAGGAAATTATGAGTGAAGGGAGCCCGGATGACTATGTAAGAATTTTCATAGGAATGGCGAAACTTTTTGAAAAGGACAACCAGATTGATTCGGCTCTTTTTTATATCAATAAAGCCCTTTCAAAAAAAGAAAAAGCAAGATACCGGGCAACTTTAGAAGCTTATGATGTGTATAAAAGTATTTATCGAAATACAAACAGTGATAGTGCTCTAAAATATTATGAATTATACGAAACCGTTAAAGACACTATTGATAAAATGTCGGATGCACAGCAGCAACAATTATTATCAATCAAAAAAGAACTTGAATTTGATACTGCAGATCAGCAACGCAAACAAAACATTCAATATGCTTTATTGGCCTTAGGTATCATCACTTTTGTGATCTTGTTTTTAGCACTAAGCCGTCGACATATTACCAATACAAAAGTTATTCAATTTCTCGGAGTGGTTGCTTTATTGGTTGTGTTTGAATTTTTGAATTTATTGCTTCATCCTTTTTTGGAAAGAGTCACTCATCATAATCCAATACTGATGTTGTTAGCTTTAGTTTGTATTGCTGCTTTACTGGTGCCATTACATCATCGTTTAGAAAAATGGGCTACGCATAAACTGGTGGAGAAAAATAAACAGATACGTCTTGCTGCAGCAAAGAAAACAATTGAAAAATTGGAGAATGAAAAAATAATTGATCAATCATGAAAAAAATAATTTTACTTTTTTATTTTATTACCTGTATGCAGGCAGCTTTTTCTCAAGACAAGACTGCAGATAGTTTACAAGACCGTTTAGTAAATACCGCCAGCCCAATCGAAAGGTTCCATCTGATTGATAACAAATTAAGAGACCTGCTTTCTAATTCGGGTATGGTTGATTCTGCTTTAAGTATCCAACTGTTTCAAATTGCTATCGAATTAAAAAGTGACTCCCTGCTGGCTACCAGTTATAACAGGATTGGCAACTATTATTCAGTTGCGAAAGGTGATAACACCACCGCACTGGAATATTATTTTAAAGCTTTGCCGATTGCAGAAAAAACAAAAAATAAACGACGAATCAGCTCCATATATTTTGATATTGCAGAAGTGTATAGCTACCTTCAAAATAATGAGGAACATATAAAATTTGCCAGAAAAGGACGAGATAATTTACCTGATAAGTCCCACCCGCTATATTATTTTATGTTGGTACAATACCAGGCAAATGTCGCTTTGTATTTCATAAAAACTAAAAATGTAGATTCTGCATTATACTATGCTCATGCACTTGAGCAAACCTGCCTTAAAACAAAAAAAATACTGACCGAATATTCGTCAATGCACATTAATGGTGCTGCTCAGGCAGTTGCAGGTAAAAAAGATCTGGCAGACTTGTATTACAAAAAAGCAATAGCCCTTGCTCCGGCATTAAAAGGCAGTATAGGAAAATTAAGATTTGGCTTAACCTATATCCCATATTTAATCAATGACAGGCGGTTTGAAGAAGCAAAAGAACAAGCCCGACAATTATTGGTAAACGGCAAAGAATTTAATAACAATAATTTCAGGCTGTTGGGTGCCGGTTTTATGCGGCAGGTATCTGACTCTTTACATCAAACAGATAGTGCCTATTACTATGCAAGAATGGAAATAGCAATGACTGCCCAAATCCACAGTCAGAATAACATCAACAAACTTCAAGCTCTGGCTTTTAATGAACAGATCAGGAGTATTGAGGAGGAAGCCAAACAGGCAGAAGCAGAACAGCAACGAAAACAAAATATTCAATATGCTTTATTGGCCTTAGGTATCATCACTTTTGTGATCTTGTTTTTAGCACTAAGCCGTCGTCATATTACCAATACAAAAGTTATTCAATTTCTCGGAGTTGTTGCTTTATTGGTTGTGTTTGAATTTTTAAATTTATTGCTTCATCCTTTTTTAGAAAAAATTACGCATCATAATCCAATATTAATGTTGTTGGCATTGGTTTGTATTGCAGCATTGCTAGTTCCCTTGCATCATAAATTAGAAAAATGGGCTACGCATAAATTAGTGGAGAAGAATAAACAGATCAGATTGGCGGCGGCAAAGAAAACAATTGAAGAACTAGAAAAAGACAATAGCTAAATAAATTAATATGAAGAAACTCCTTGCATTTATCATTTTGCTATTGAAACTTCAATCAGCTTCTTCTCAAATTGCAGGAATCGATTCAATGATTCAAAAAATTTCTGTAGAAAAAGATGATAATAAACGTATTGGTATTATTTATAGCGCCTCAATGCTGATCGGTGAAACGGATCCGGTTTTGGGATTGAAATATGGGCAAAGTCTGGTTGCATACGGCAAAAAAAACAAGGACATTATTACAGAGACCTATGGTACATCTTATATAGGTAAAATGTATGGCATGATCGGTAATTTCGAAAAGGGTCTGAAAGAGGCATTGGAAGGGAAAAAAATGGCTGAAGCAACTGGTAATAATAAATTACTGGCGATTTCAACTGTATTGGCTGGCAACATTTATAAATACCTGGCAGATTATCCTAAAGCAATTAACCTATATATCGTAGTAGGAGAAGCTGCTGAAAAGGCGAAATATCAAGAGGCACTTATTTGGAGTTTTCAGAATCTGGCTGAATGTTACCTGGCTTTAAACCAGATTGATTCTGCATTGATGTATGCGCAAAAAGACTATGAGCTTAGCCAGCGAATAAAATATTTCGATTTTATCAGCTATACACTTATAAACCTCGGAAGTATAAATGGCAAAATGGGAAACAATGCAATTGCTATTGGTTATTTTGATATGGCAATAGATGCATGTTCTAAAACTAAATCACTCCGGCAACTAAACTGGGCATTAACATCTAAAGCCCAATACTTCCATTCTATTAATCAAATAGATTCCAGTATAGCATATGCAAAAAAGGCAATAGCGGCAGTGCAATCAACCGATTTTGCAAGCAACAGCATTCAGCCAGCAAAGCTGCTATTGGATATTTACCGTAAATCAAATGTTGACAGTGCTTTTAAATATTCAGAACTTTTTAGAACTACCAATGACAGTTTATTTAATGCCAAAGCAATTCAGCAAACACAGCTAATGACCTTTGAAGATGAAATACGTCAACAAAAAGCAGTCGAAGAAAAAATAAAAGAAGAACAACAACGCAAACAAAATATACAATATGCTTCCTTAGCATTAGGTATCATCACATTTGTTATACTCTTTTTAGCTCTCAGCCGTCGTCATATCACCAATACAAAAGTTATTCAGTTTTTAGGTGTGGTTGCTTTATTGGTTGTGTTTGAATTTTTAAATTTATTGCTTCATCCTTTTTTGGAAAGAGTCACTCATCATAATCCTATATTAATGCTATTGGCATTGGTGTGCATTGCAGCTTTATTGGTACCGCTGCATCATAAATTAGAGAAATGGGCTACGCATAAATTAGTAGAAAAGAATAAAGCAATAAGATTAGCAGCGGCGAAAAAAACAATTCAGGAATTGGAAAAATAAACCCATCTACATGTCCACCAAAAAGAAATCATTCCCCGGACCAATTCCCATTTTAATGATCGTTATTATACTGGCTGCTATTGGCACCTGGCTTTTACCGGCCGGGCAGTATAATAAACTCTCCGTAACGGGTAAAACCTTTACAATGGTTACCGATTCCAGTGAAATTTCATTACTACTTACACAACATACATTAGATAGTCTGGGTATACAGATAAAAGTGGAGAAGTTCATTAAAGGTGAGATTCGCAAACCAGTATCAGTACCCGGTTCTTTTACCAAACAAAAAAGAAATCAGCAAGGATTCATCGCTATACTGCAAGCCCCCATCAAAGGGATCATTGATAGTATAGATATTATTTTATTCACCCTTATCATTGGTGGCTTCATGTTTGTATTTAATGAAACAGGTGCTATGGTAAAAGGTATAACATGGATCGCCCATACCATGAAAGGCAGGGAGCACTGGCTGATTGCAATACTTACATCGGTATTTTCTTTCTTTGCCGCCTCTTATGGAATGGCCGAAGAAGCAATTGTTTTTTATCCCATACTGGTGCCGTTGTTTCTGGCAGCAGGCTATGATCTGTTGGTTCCACTGGCCATCATTTTTGGTGGTACTTCTATTGGTTGTATTCCTGCATTCTCTAATCCCTTCTCTGTCATCATCGCATCTAATGCTGCAGGTATTAACTGGATGGATGGTCTGGTAGCAAGATTAATATTATGGGTAATTGTTACTGCAATAATGGTTTGGTATATTTTACGCTACGCAGCTAAAATAAAAAAAGATCCGACTGCTTCTTTGGTTTATAAAATTGATGGCGATGTAAAACCGCCATATGAAATAAACATAAGTGATGTAAACAGTACACCAAAACTGGATTTGAAAACAAAACTGTTATTACTGATCTATATCAGTACTTTTTTAACCATGATTGGCGGTGTCGTTTTTTTAGATTGGTGGACTACTGAAATGTCTGCCCTATTCCTGGGGTCATCTATACTCATCGCTGTCATCACAGCGATGAAGGAAAAAGTTTTCACCCGTGAGTTTATTAAAGGAGCAGAAAGTTTACTATCTGTTGCTTTTATTATTGGTGTAGCAAGAGGTGTTACAATTGTGTTGAATGAAGGTCATATCAGCGACTCCATTCTTTATTTTACAGCCAATGCCGTTCAAGGGATGCAGCCAGCTTTCTTTATTTTATTGTTATTACTGTTCTATATTGTTTTTTCAATGTTTATACAATCTTCTTCCGGAATGGCTGTATTAACAATGCCTATTATTGGAGCACTGGCCATTTTGGTAAATGTTCCAGGAAGAGAGATTGTAAACTCCTACATGTATGGCATGTGCCTGATGTCGTTCCTGGCACCAACGGGTTTGATACTTCCTTCACTGGCAATGGTCAATATAAGTTTGAAAACCTGGGTTAAATTTATTATGCCATTATTATTTATTCTAACAATAGTTTGTATAGTGGCTTTAATAATTGGCATTTATCTTTAAGTATATGCAATACGAAACAAATAACTAATTTGTTTAGGGGAAATCATTTCCGTAGTTTCCTTATTGGAATAATAACTCCACCGCTAATTAATAATTATGAAAAAGATCATCATTTTATTTTTACTGCCGCTACAATTGCTGGCACAAAATTTTACAAATGCTGAAATTTCCGCCTGGAAAAAACAAGCAAAAAGCATTACGATTATCAGAGACAACTTTGGTGTGCCGCATATATATGGCAAAACGGATGCCGATGCGGTATTTGGATTATTATATGCACAATGCGAGGATGATTTTAAAAGAGTAGAATTGAATTATGTAGAGAAACTTGGAAGACTGGCAGAAATAAATGGTGAAAAAGATTTGTACAAAGATTTACTTAACCGATTGGTAATTGATACTGCTGCGGCTATGGTTGACTATTCAAAAGCACCCATTTGGTTAAAAAGTATTTTAAACGCATATGCCGATGGCATTAATTATTTTTTATATAAAAACCCAACCGTTAAACCTGCATTACTTAATCGTTTCGAACCCTGGTATCCATTACTTTGGACAGATGGCAGTATTGGTGCCATTAGTACTGGTGGTATTTCTATTAACGAACTAAAAGCATTTTATACTGGTAATGATGAAGCCTATAGCTATAATAATGTAACAGATCTTTTTGCTAAAGAAGACAATATGAATGGTTCAAATGGATTTGCTTTTTCACCAAAAATTACAGCGTCAGGTAGTGCGATTTTATATATCAATCCACATGTTACTTTTTATTTCCGGCCGGAAGTACATATGGTAAGTGAACAAGGATTAAATGCATATGGAGCTGTTACCTGGGGACAGCCATTTGTTTATCAGGGTTTCAATGAACATTGTGGGTGGATGCATACTTCCAGTCAGGCAGATATTTCAGATGCATATATCGAAAAGTTAGAAAAGAAAGAAAATAAATGGTATTATTTATATGACAAGAAAATGCTACCCGTAATACAAAAAGAAATAACTATTCAATGCTTGACTGAGGATGGTATGCAAAGCAAAACATTTAATACTTTACATACCCATCATGGCCCCATCATGGCAAAACGAAATAGCGAATACCTAAGTCTGCGACATAACAATAGAGATACAAAAGGTTTTATTCAAAGCTGGCAGCGAACAAAAGCAAATAGCTTTGATGCATTTAAAAAAACAATGGACATGGGCGCCAACCCTTCTAATAACACAGTGTATGCAGATGGAGAAGGAAATATCGCCTATTGGCATGGGAATTTTTTACCAAAAAGAGATCCGCATTATGACTGGAGCAAACCTGTTGACGGAACAACAAAAGCAACAGAGTGGCAGGGATATCATCCGGTTGATGAAAGTGTACATATTTATAATCCCGAAAACGGTTGGCTCCAAAATTGCAATGCAACACCGTATACAGTAGCTGGTCAATACAGTCCAAAAAAATCAAACTATGCCAATTATCTTGCTCCGGATGGTGAAAACTATCGTGGCATCAATGCCGTAAACATATTAGATAAAGAGAAAAAATATACACTTGAAAAAGTGATTTTGGCAGGATACAATACCAGGCTTGCTGCATTTGAAGATCTTATACCAGCTCTTCTAAAAGCATACGATAATTATGGTAAACTTGTTTCCTCTACTGATTCTATATATACACAACTTGCTGAACCAATTGCAATGCTAAAAAAATGGGATTTCAATGCTGCAGAAAATTCGATTGCTACAACTTTAGCCATCGAATGGGGACAACGGTTAACAGGTCAAATAAATAGAAGTGGTGGCGAAGATATTGTTGAAAAAACAAGAGGTTTTGCTATTCTTGCCGGGCCTAATACTTTATTAATGCCTTTGCTTGAAACAGTTAAAGACTTACAGTCCCGATTTGGTAAATGGCAAATTCCCTGGGGCGAAATCAATCGCTTTCAACGTATTTCTGCTGACATTGATAATAAATTTGATGATAACCAACCAAGTTTTCCTGTTGGATTTGCCTCCTCAGCATGGGGCATGTTGCCCTCTTATAACAGCATTGCTTTTCCTGGCACTAAGAAAAGATACGGCATACATGGAAACAGCTTTATTGCTGCTGTTGAGTTTGGAAAAAAAATTAAAGCAAAATCATTACTGGCAGGCGGGCAAAGTGGTAATGAAAATTCGCCGCACTTTTTTGATCAGGGGTTAATGTACAGTAAAGGTCAGTTTAAAGATGTACTGTTTTATAAAGAGGATGTATTAAAACATGCAACAAAAACCTATCATCCGGGAGAGTAATTTACATGTTTGGAAACCAAAAAAATCTTATCTTTTGTTTACCATTTGTGCTGGTAATTTATCAGTGAACAAATACATTAAACCAAAACAAGATTTGTATGATTAAAGAAAATGAAAATTATCATTTACATCAATCATTGTCCAGTTTGTTTGGCGAATTGGATGATGAACATATTAATCATATTTTATCGGTTGCAACTCAAAAAGAATTTGAACCTGGCGAATATGTATTTAAACAAGGCGAAAGAGGTAAGGCATTCTACATTGTTCTTAAAGGAAGGTTTAGAGCCTTAGAAGAGTCCGATAATGGCATCTATATTTTAGGAGATATTACAGCTGGCGAACCAATTGGTGAGTTTTCATTATTTACAAAAGAACCTCATAGTGCATCAGTAGTTGCTTTACGACGTTCTAACGTATTACGTATTGATTCAGCGCAATATCAATCCATCGTACAGGAGTTTCCTGTAATTGCAAATACACTCACAAAATTTATTATCGAACGGTTACGTCGGAATGCACATCAGCGAAAAATGGATGCAGCACCAAAAAATATTGCTATCGTTAATCTACAACCTGAAAATGATGTAAGTGCTTTTACGAGTGCAATAGAAGAACAGTTTAAAGCAATGGGCTTGGGTATTAATATTTATGACCAGGAAACGCATACAGATGATAACAACCAAACGGTCTTTAACAATATAGAAAAAAATGAAGGTCTCAATTTTTTAAACTGCGACACAGAACATCTGGAGTGGGCCAAAGAATGTATAGTTTATTGCGACTTAATTATTGTAGCTGCTTTTTTTTATGATGACGCTAAGCTGTATGAAATAGAGAGTCTTTTGCATTTATATTCAGACAATATAATGAATAAAAAAATTTATTTATTGCTGCTACATCCCGAAAATGCTGCTATACCAAAGCATACAAATAAATGGTTTCAAGAAAGAACTTTTGACTTACATCTGCATTTACGAAAAAATAATTTAGCCGATGTTCGTCGTTTTTGCCGAATTGTTACTAATCAGGCTATAGGGCTTGTATTAGGTGGTGGCGGTGCAAGAGGCTTCGCACATGTAGGAGTTGTGAAAGCGTTACAGGAAAAAGGAATAGAATTTGATTTTATTGGCGGTACCAGTGTAGGCGCTATTTATAGTATAGCACTTTCTTATTGCGATTTTGATTTAGACAAGGTAATGGCGCTTTGTAAAATAGCTGCAGACAAAAAGCTCACGTCTAATGATATTACTATGCCTTTTGTATCAATCATGTCTGGAAAAAAAATGCGCAACTTTTTAACTACAACTTTTGAGGATGTGTTTATAGAAGATCTTTGGGTAAATAGCTATTGCGTTTCCACCAACTATTCAAAAGCGACTGTACAAGTACATGAGAGAGGTTTAGCAAGTTTACAAATAGAAGCAAGTATAGCTATACCCGGCGTTTTCCCACCAGTAATAATAGATAAGCATTTACATATTGATGGCGGTGTAATAGATAATTTACCAATTGAAGCCATGCACAAAAAACCAGTTCGCCATATTATTGCTGTTTCCCTATCAGAAGAAAATACAACCGTTACCGATTTAACAAAAATTCCCAGTTCCTGGCAAATATTCTGGAACAAAATAAGAGGCAAAAATAAAGATAGCCTTCCCGGATTATCATCAATTCTTGTAAATAGCATTACCATTAATAGCAGACATAAACTTGAAGCCAGCAAACCCGGCACTTCTATTTTTTTAGAGCTAGACTTAAAAGAATATAAGTTTTTAGAATGGGGGCGGTGGCAACAAATTGTAGAAAAAGGCTATGATCAAACAAAACAATATCTGGCAAACACTCCTCCCGATAAAAAGTTTTGGGAATAACAAATATTTTTGTGCGGTCAGAATAAGTATGACAGTAATATCAATCTTTTTGTAATTAGTTTACTTATCATTTCATAAGTATAGACTTAACTATTGATATAAAAAACAATATTTAATTACAATTGAAAATAAGTGTTATGGAACAAACAACTCTTGGTATTGGTACCCGATTACAACATACACAACATGGACCGGGTGTAATTGTAGGAATTAAATATGCGACCTATCTTATTTCATTTATCAATCATGGGATTAAAGAAATAGATAAAACGGATATCCATTTAGATGAAATAATTCCTGAAAATGTATCGCTGGAAATTGAAACCACTTCTGAAATGGAACGATCATTATTAAAAATATTACGTCTCTGGGGTGGTATCACAGAAAATGTACCATTAGGTGATAAATGGATAAAGGGTATGCTGTTATTACAGCCTGCCGATAAAAGCCTGAAGCCAAAAGAAATTCCTATAGATGATTTCTTTCATAAGATTGTGATGCTACGGGACCGGTTACGGGTATTAGAACAAAATATCAATAGCAATAAAACTTTGAGTGATGAAGAAAAAGTAAACATTCAGCAATACATTACCCGTTGCTATGGTTCACTTACTACATTTAATGTGTTATTTAAAAATAAAGAAGACTGGTTTGTAGGCGATAAGGGGAGCAAAGATTAGTTGAATTAATTATCGTACTTTACTCTTCTTTAGGCATTAACCAACAACCAACCAACATATGCAGACCTTATCACCTGTAAAAGCTAATGAAAGAATTGTTTTCATGGATGTGCTCAGAGGCTTTGCCATTCTGGGCATTTTTATTGCCAATCTGGGAACTGGTTTTTCCTGGTATAATGAGCAGGCACAAGCTACGGGACCATTATTATTACCAGGTATAGATCACAAAATGACCATGCTTCATCATATGTTCATTGAAGGAAAATTCTATTCCATTTTCAGCTTATTGTTTGGTTGGGGTATTGCTTTACAATTTAAAAGAGCTGAAGCAAAGGGTGTCAATGCTTTTCCTACGGTAAGAAGAAGATTACTTTTTATGCTTTTGTTGGGCGCCTTTCATTTATTGATATGGCCGGGAGATATTGTATTCTTTTATGCTTTGCTGGGTTTTATTTTATTACCCCTTCGAAAATTTTCAAATAAAACACTATTAATTACGGGTACCATACTTTTTCTTTCTCCCATTCTTTTATACTGGCTTAAAATGAACTGGCCGGTATTGAATTATCCTGCTGACCTGTTGGTAAAGGCAGGTATAAAGGTTGACGAATCAATGCTTAATTTAAAAACCGAAGAAGATTTTATGAATGTAATGAAGCATGGCAGTTGGTTTGATCAGCTGAAGGGCAATATCTCCGGTTTCTTTTTTCGCTATCAGTATTTATTTTTTGTAAGCCGTATACCAAAAGTGCTGGGTATGTTTTTGATAGGATATGTAGTTGGCCGTTCTGATTTTTATAAAAATCTGCTTCAGAATAAAACAATAGTTTATTGGGTAATTGGTATCGGCTTAGTAATTGGCTTACCCGCTAATTATTTTTTAGCGCAGTATATGAGTACAGCCATGGGCGATTACTTTCAATTAAAACAAAAAGGTTTATATCAAACCATTTTTTATGCTTTGGGTGTTGTTCCTTTAGCTATGGCTTATGTTGGACTATTTATGTTATGCTTTCAATCTTCATTTGGTAAAAAAATTATGTCATTGCTTGCACCAGCCGGAAAAATGGCATTCAGTAACTACATCACACAATCACTAGTCGGGAATTTTGTTTTCCTTGGAGCAGGTTTAGGTTTTATGGGACAAGTGGGTCCGTTTTATTTTACACTATTTGGGATAGCATTTTTCATTTTGCAAGTAATTTTTAGTACGATCTGGCTTCGGTATTTTCAATTTGGACCCATTGAATGGCTCTGGCGGAGTGCTACTTATAAAAAATGGCAACCGTTCAGAAAACAGGCCTTACCCGGTAATGCTTTGAAATAAAAACCCTGCTATTAGGTTGGCATAATTGCCAATCAGATTACTTAATACCCCTAATAATATACCCAATGAAACCAAACTTGGGTGAAAAGCAGATGCCACAACTGAAGCAGATGCAGGTCCGCCAATATTAGCCTGACTACCAATGGCGATATAATGCCAGGGAGCTTTCAACATTTTTGCACCGATCAATAAAACAGCTAAATGAATCAGTAACCAGATGCTGCCGATTATAAAAAAGGAGGAATTGATTTTTACATTTTGCAAATCAAGTTGCAAGCCAATCGTTGCAATAACAAAAAACAACATACCATTTCCTAAAGTAGTCCAGATAGTAATTGATTTTTTAAACAAGTTTGTAAATGATAATATCACACCAAATGAAGTAGAGAATAAAATCAACCATAATGATTTCTTTCCCAAAAAAGACCAGGGATTTGATTCATCTGTTCCTATACTTTTTGCAAAAGCATCTGCACAGAATTTAGAAAGCAGAATGACTAATGCATAGGTCACTCCTAAAACGATCCAAAGTTTTAATGGTGGTAGTTGAAGCCTTTTTTCTCTTTTCTCTCTTGCTTCCTCCTCATTATCGATCATATCATAATCAATTTCTTTTCCACCCGTCAGCCAGCGATTTATCTTTTTATGAAATTTAATTGAGTACAATAAAAAGAACAACCATATATTTTGTAAAATAACATCCGAAGCCAACGATGTTAAAAACAATTCTTCACTTGCCCCATACACTTCTTTCATACTTAACTGTCCGGGAGTTCCATTGATCCAGCTTCCTGTAATACAGACTAATCCTCTCCAGGCAGCATCGCCACCTTGTTGTTGTAATAATTCAGGATTGAAAAGTCCAACCAACTTCAATGCCAACGGACCTCCAATTACAATTCCAATTGTTCCGATTAAAAAAACCAATAACCCTTTTCTTGTTACTCTTAACAGATCAGGTATATGAATAATGGCCGTGAGCATTATCAAACTCAAGGGTAAAATAGTATTCATTGCCAGTATACGAATACTGCTACCAGGTTTTACTATCCCGGTATTTGTGGCAATGGTCGGCAACAAATACAATAATAAAATTGGAGGAATCCATTGATAAAGCTTAGAAAAAAAACCAGTCTTTTTTTCAGAAGAGAATAATACAAATGCAGTTACAGCTGCTACAAGTAATAAAGATGGCCAATCACTTAGGAAATCCATTAATCTCTATAGTTTAATGCCGGTTTACGATCCCCAATCAATGGTATATATTTAAAATCAGCGCCTCTGGCAATTTGCCATTCTGCTTTTGCTTTTTCAATAATTTTTGGCTGAGTAAATAAATCTATTCCGGTTAATGCCAAAGTTTTCGCAGCTACCATCATTCCTTTGGTTCCTATTTCTGTACCGCCACAGGCTACCGCCTGCCAGCTATGCGATGGCGTTCCCGGTATCCAGGTAGCTGCTCTGAAACCAACCGTAGGTACAACCCAACTTACATCGGCAACATCAGTAGAGCCGCCTGAACGATTTTCTGGATTTGCCATTTCATAAGGTTCGATTGTGGATGCTTCGCTGATTGGCGGCTTAGTTCCAATAAACGATTCCTGTAATTTTTTTCCAAAAGCAATTTCTTCATCAGTATAAGTAACGCCTCCCACTTTCACCATATTACTACGCATGACTCTCGCTAAGGTATCAATTGGTAATAATTCATATACACCTCCAATTATTTCATACTCCATTTTTGTACCGGTTCCTAATGCTGCTCCTTCAGCTATTTTAACCAACCGATCAAAGAGGCCCATTAAAACATCTCTGCGTGGATGACGCATATAATAATATACTTCGGCGTAATCAGGTACTACATTGGGCGCCCTGCCACCATTGGTAATTACATAATGCATTCTGGTATCAGAAGGCATGTGCTCCCGCATCATATTCGCCATCATATCCATTGCTTCTACTCCGTCTAATGCCGAACGTCCTTTTTCGGGAAAGCCGGATGCATGCGCAGAAATTCCTTTGAACCGGAACTTAGCTGTTTTGTTGGCGAGTGATGTATAAGGGTTGGCACCATTTTTACTATCCGGGTGCCAGTGCATTACAATATCTGTAGTTGCAAACAATCCTTCTCTGGCCATATATACTTTTCCGGAGCCGCCTTCTTCTGCTGGTGTGCCAAATACTTTTATCGTTCCCTGCATTTTATTTTTCTCCAAAAAATTTTTCAATTCAATTCCCGCTGCTACCGAAGCCACGCCGAATAAATGATGACCACAACCATGACCTGCATCCAATGCCGCATTAGGCTCTTTTTCCGCTGTTGCATTTTGTGAAAGACCTGGTAGTGCATCAAACTCGGCCAATATTCCAATTACAGGAGAGCCACTACCATAGGTTGCAACAAATGCAGTGGGAATATCAGCTACCCCTGCATCAATCTTAAAGCCGCTTTCTTTCAATGTTTGTTGTAATAAAGCAGAACTCTTTACCTCCTGATAACCTACTTCAGCATAGTTCCATATTTGTAGCGCTTTGTCTTTATAAAAAGAATAACGGCTGTCGATATTTTTTATACTGGCTGTTTTGTCTGCCTCCCTGTTCGTTTGCTTTGTAGTTTTTTGAGCAATACTGCAACTAGAGAAAAAAATTCCTGCTAATACAAAATTGAATGCTTTGATCATTTGTATAAATTAAAAAGTGATTTTAAAAAAGATTGTGCTGCAACTTTTCCTTTTCGTTCAATAATATCTTTACTGGTATTATCTCCTACTTCATACGTCACCGACTCTGCATTATAGTTATTATAAAAATATCCTTTACTCACAAAACTTTCGTTTTTCTCCGATTGCTTAATATTTAATTTTCCTTGCTGCAATTCCTTTTCCATTTCTGACAAGATTGCATCCATTAATCCTGGTAGATTCGATTTTTTTGTAACTGAATTGGTATAAAAAATATCATCCCAGGTAGAATGAAAGTCGATAAAGAATAAAATTTTTGAATGGTTTGATCTTGTGGCACTATCTATTAAATGATTTACCTGTTTTACTTCGGGTTGATGCTGTTGTAACCAATCCCTGTTTAAGTCTATTCCTCCTGCATTATGCCTCCAGTGTCCGTAATCAGCACCATCCGGATTCATCAGCGGAACAACATAGGTAACAAATTTCTTTCTGTATTTTCTGCTGAATTTTTCACCTCCAAGCAAAACCTCCACAAATTTTTGCATCGCAAAATATCCGGTTACTTCTGGTGGATGTTGTCGGCTAATGATCACCACGGATGGTTTATCCTTTTTTATTTTACCAATGGTGAAATATTTTATGTCTTTACCATAAGTAGAGTGTCCGGCAATTCCATGAGTAATTTTTTTATTTATTGGCAACCTATTAATCCAATCGGATACGTCTTTTGAAGAAATGATCTCCTGTGCTGCCAGCCAAACCGTATCATTATTGTTAAGATTAACTGTAACAACAGCCGATTGTGGCATTGACCCTGTGCCAAACTTTTCTTTACCAGGTTGAATAAACTGTACAAGAGTAGAGTCTACAGTTTTCCAACTTTTACCATCGGTACTTATTTTAGGATAATATCGATGTTTACTATTAGTATAGGTTAATTCAATAAATATCTTTTTTGGTTGTTGTGCTATTATAAAAAAAGCATACCATGGACTGGGGTTGATGGGATAGTTTTCTGCACTGCTTAAAACAGTAAAAACAGAATCATTTTTTTGTGTGACATTATTTATTCTTCCACCCAAAAAATCGCAACTAAATTTAATTCCCGCCTGATTAAACTGGTAAATCCGTTGCTGAATTGTATCTATGGTTTGACTGATTGTTACAACTTCTTTAACCGAATCTTTACTTCTAAAAATTTCATCTTGCGAAAAAGCAGGGTCATTGCTTAATAAAAGCAATGACCCTGAAATTAAAAATAGCTGTATTGTTTTTTTAAAAGCTAGCAATCGCTTTTTTTTCTATTGATTTACTTGTGTCTTTGTAAGCAATGTTGGAATTGGACTAGGCACATTTGGATTTGCATTTATTTCAGTTTGTGCATATATCACTCTTTCCGGATGTGCTGTTGCTGTTGGTGTTGTAAATGGAATAGGAATATTCACATCATTATCCAGTTTACGTAACCTTCTTGCATCATTAAAAGGGATAATGGTTCCATACAATGTCACATATCTTTCTTCAACGATCTCTTTTAATAAAGCTTTATCAGGTGTTAAAGTTCCCGGATTTTCTATTCCACCAGCATTAAAGTCAGCTGCAACATAATCCGTATATAAGATAGTTCCGCCAGTTGGAGGCATAGTTGCCAAGCCAAGGTTTGCTCTTAATACACCCCTCACCTTATTCAATTGTGTAAGGCCTTCAGCAAATCCCGTAAGCCTAAATCCAGCTTCTGCCAGAATTAATAAATTTTCTTCATAAGTAACCAACGGCATAGGAGCATCTTTTCTCGCCACACCTAATTCGGTATTAGCAGATGTACCGGTGATCTTATAGTATTTTAAACGGGCATCTTCATTTGTTTTTGCATTATTCCTGTTACCTGCTTGCCCAGATTTTAGTAATACATCATTAAGGTAAGAACCGGTTGTTGACATATAACCACCACGTTGATCAATAAACGTATTTAGTAAGTTATAATCACCATCTGGAACTAATGCCGGCGGATAAAATTTCCAGGCAGTAGCAGTAGAGTTAATACCCAGCAAAGCAGCATTATAGGCATTCTGATATTCTCTTGTTTCAAGATAGTATCTTGCCTTTAAAGTGTTAGCAATTCTGATCCAGGTAGAACTTCTATGCGCAAATATATCGTTTGGAAGAACGGCATTCGGCGATGTTGTACTCAACTCGGTAATTGCTTCAGTTAATAATTTTTGAATACCTGCATATACATCTACTTGCTTATCAAATTTTGGAACTGGAAAAGCATCATCAGCTCTTTCAGAAAAAGGGATATCGCCGTATAAAGCTGTGGCCGTACCCAAAGCATTTGCTTCGATAATTTTAGAAATTCCGATATATAAGCTATTGGTTGGTAATGCTTGCCTTATCACACTCCCCTGCTTGGCAATTCGTTGATAAACATATTGCCAGGTATCATTTGATTCTTCACCGGAAATATCATACTGTCCCAAACCCTGGTATAATAGTACCACTCCTTTATATTGATTCATCCACATGCCTGTAATACGCTGAATATGGCTTACCTGAACAGAAATATTAGCAAGCTCCATTCCTTTTAATAATGTTTCCGCATTTACAGCAGTAGGATTATTGGGGTCAACATTTTGTCCATCGTACATTTTTGTACAGGAAACACCCATTAGAAGAACTGAGAATATAATTATTATTTTTTTCATGATTTTTTCTTTAGGTGATGATTAAAAGTTAAGGGATATAGTAAATAACCATGATTTGGTACTCGGATTGGTAAAGTATTCTGTACCAAATCCATTATTAACCCCTGACTGATTAACTTCCGGATCGAAGCCAACAATATCTGTCCACAAGGCAAGGTTTCTTCCTGATAAGGAGAAGCGCATAGAACTAAATTTCGTTGCTTTTTTAAATCCGGGAGAACTTAGTGTATACCCTAACGATACTTCCCGAAGTCTTGTCCAGCTGGCATCGCCTATAAAAAATTCACGAATCGCTGATGATCCCAAACCGGCTCCTCTTGATGTATACCAGGCTTCATCCAACAATACATTGCCTCCACCATAGTTACCTACATTACCTCTGACGACTGTACCGGCAGGGAACGTAACACCATTCACATTTTTCATCGCTTCTGTTAATGTAATTTCGTTAGACACATCAGCATGTGTGCCAAAATTATATAACACCGCTTTTGTTCCCTGCGATATATCGCCTCCCTGGAAAGTCTCAAAAAGTATATTAAAGTCTAATCCCTTATAAGAAGCTGAAACACCAGCACCACCTCTCCAATCCGGATTTGGATCGCCTATTACACCCTGAGAAAGATCGATCTGTGGGAATCCGTTTGCATCCAATATATAATCCCTTTTACTATCCCTAAGTGCACGGGGACCCCATAAAACACCCAAAGGATACCCTTCCACTGCTCTTGAACTTACGGACTGTGTAGTCAGGTCAACTGTTCCTGTTCCGCTAAGACTAAGCACTTTATTTCTATTCCGGTTGAAATTACCATACAGTTGCACATTCAGATCACTCTTCTTAATAACATCATATTTTAAATCAACTTCAAATCCTTTGTTCTGCATAGTGGCAGCATTGGTATACTGGCTGGTAAAACCACTTGAAGGAGGTAATCCAACATTCAATAAAATATCTTCGATTTTATTACTATAATAAGAAAGACCTAAGCTTATTTTATTGTTCCAGAAACGAAGGTCGGCTCCAATTTCCCATTCTGTTTTTATTTCAGGTCGGAGATCGTTATTCCCTTTTACATTATCTAAACTAAAGCCACCGCCAAAATTGGTTAAGGCCAATCCATCATCATAAGCATTATAAACTGGCGTTTCATAAGTGGTTATAAAATTATACGGCAATGGTTGTACACCTACTTTACCCCAGGCAGCTCTGATTTTTCCAAAACTGAGCACTTTAGAATTTCTCAATGAAGCCAGTTTTGTAAATTGCCAGGCAACATCACCTGAAGGATAAAAGAAAGCTTTACTTATGGTAGATGCAGCTTCTACAGCACCCCCTACATTTACAAAAAGCTGATCATTCATTTCCAAACCAATGGTAGAATATCCTCTATTTGAACTTACATGTCTAAGGCTATTGATAACCTGCGTGTTTGCAGCAGAAGTTACCAAAAAGTTTTGCAAATTTAAATCGTCAACAAAAGCATTTGCTTCTCCGTAAAGTATTTCCCTTTGACGATCGTTAAAATTTACACCTAATATAAATGTACCTTTTAGTTTATCATTAAAGTCTTTTGTAGCTCTACCGATCAGATCCAGATTTTTCTCTACCTCAGAGATTTTTTCATTCCGGTAACTTCCTCCTGATCTTTCACCTGCAGAACCAACCGGGAAGAAATAAATACGTTTATCATAACTGGCATCTATTCCACCCCTCAATATCAACTCCAGCCATGGTAATGGGTTAGAAGACACTTCTGATGAAACAAGAAAACGATCAACTTTGGAAGTTGCATTTTGTCTAAAAATCGTCCAATAAGGATTATTATATGTTGGTTGAACATTATCCCCACGATAACGACGGTAGCTTCTTTGTCTGTTACGGTATTCGATACCGGTAGCATCAAAGTAACTACCAATATAATCAGTATTATCAAAATCTGCTGCTGTTCTTAATAATCCAAGGTATAGACCAGCTGTGTTTGAGTTATTCTGAATCCTATCAGAACTTACATTGATATAAGCAGCTTTATTACTAAATTTAAGAAGTTTTCCAAAATTATGATCAGAATTCAGACGGATGGAGTTCCTTTTATAATCACTGTTCGCTTTTATAATACCTTGCTGATCCAAGTTTTCGAGACTTAAAAAGAAACGAGACTTATCGGTACCACCACTTAGTGAAATTGCATTTTGCCAGTAATGGCCGTTTCCAAAAATACCATCAAAGTTTTTTTCATTATATGTCTCGGTACTATTTTTTCCACCATGTGGGTTTGATGCGGTTCCACTAGCCAATGTGTAATATTTAGTACCCGTTATATAGCCTTGATAATAAGCTGTTCCAGAAGTAACATCTGCACCACCGGCTCTATCGGCAATCTTATCTCCCCAGGAATTAGCAGAAGTTGCACTATATCTTCCACCGGAACCCTGACCAAAATTTGATTGTAAAGGATGTTGCCGGTTGATTTTATCAGTTGAATA
>JAHEMM010000053.1 GCA_024643655.1 Chitinophagaceae bacterium
CTTAAAGTGGACATTATTAATTATTGCTGTATTGGCGTTGTCATTTTTTGTTTATAAAAAAGTAAAAGGTGGAAAAAAAGAAGAGAAAGTAGCAATCGAAAAAGCTACAAAACGAACCATCATTGAATCGGTTAATGCCAGCGGAAAGATATATCCCGAAAAAGAAGTTAAAATAAGTCCCGATATCTCGGGGCAGATAACAGAGTTGTTTGTAGAAGAAGGTGATAGTGTTAAAAAGGGGAAAGTATTGGCTCGCATTTACGCAGATATTTATGCATTACAAAGAGATGAAGCCGCTTCAAGGGTTAATCAATCAGTTGCAACAGTTGATAATAGTAAAGCCGCTTTAGAATCATTAAAAGCTAATTTAGAGTTGGCAAAACAATCACTGGAAAGGAATACAACTTTATACAATCAAAAAGTAATTTCAAAGGCAGAGCTAGAACAGTTTGAAGGCACTTATCGTTCAGCACAGGCAAATTATAACGCAGCGTTACAAAATATTAAAAGTTTACAAGCAGGTGTTCAGTCCACACAAACTGGTTTAAGCAGGGCCAATAAAGATTTGAGCCGAACCACTATTATAGCCCCAATGGATGGTGTAATTTCTTCATTGAAAGTAAAGAAAGGAGAAAGTGTTGCCGGAAGTAGTTTTAATGTTGGAACGGAAATGATGACTGTTGCAGATATGTCTGTTTTAGAAGTAAAGGTTGATGTTGGCGAGAATGACATCGTTAAAATCAATATCGGGGATTCTGCAGATGTTGAAGTTGATGCTTACAATAATCGAAAATTCAAAGGTGTAGTTACGAAAATTGCAAGCAGTATAAAAACATCTTTGGGACAGATGACTTCAAATGATGTAACCAATTACGAAGTAAGAATAAGGTTGGATAAAGATTCTTATAGTGATCTGGCGGATAAGGCCTTTCCTTTCAGGCCGGGAATGAATGCAAGAGCAGATATTAAGACTAAACGGGTAGACAATGTTCTGGCTGTTCCAATTACAGCAGTCAATGCAAGAGTAAAAGGAAGCGACCAAAGTATGGCCGACAAACAAAAGGAAGACAAAGAAGTTAAAGGGGAAAACGAAAATGACATTGATTTGATTGCTACGGATGAATTAGAAGAAATAGTTTTTATCTTAGAAAAGGATGGAACTGTTAAAAAGATGGTGGTAAGATCAGGCATTCAGGACATTAATTATATAGAGATTCATAGCGGATTGAAAGTAGGTGATGAAGTTGTAATCGGTCCTTATAATGCAATCAGTAAAACATTAAAAAATGGAACAAAAGTAAAAGTAGTTCCAAAAGATAAATTGTTTGAGAAGTAGGATTTATCTTATAAGCGCAGTGAACAATTATTTATTCACTAAGTTTGAGTATGACTTTTGGAATTATCGGCTCTGGTAGTTGGGCTACAGCTTTAGCCAAAATGCTTGTTGACAATAAGCATATAATACATTGGTGGGTTAGAAAAAATGAAACAATCCGGCTTATTGAAGAAAAGGGAGTTAACCCTACTTATCTTTCTGCTGCAAAATTTGATACTTCATTATTAAAAATGTCCTCTGATATAAAAGAGGTTGTAAAAAACGCTGAGGTAATAGTAATTGCCATTCCTTCAGCTTATGTTGAAGCCGCATTTGGCAATTTAACTGAAGAAGATTGGAAAGGGAAGAAAGTTGTTTCTGCAATCAAAGGTTTATTGCCTGGCAAAGACATATTATTAAACTATTATCTTCAAGAGCAATTTAATTTTTCGTTGGAGAATTATTTTGCAGTATTAGGTCCATGTCATGCAGAAGAAGTAGCTCAGGAAAAATTATCATACCTCACTTTTTCAGGAAATGATATTACGAATGCGGCTAAAATCGCAGCACATTTTACAACACCCTATATCAATACGATTGTTAATCATGATATATTGGGTGTCCAATACGCAGCTGTTTTAAAAAATATTTATGCATTAGGTGCCGGTATAGCGCATGGATTGAATTATGGTGATAATTTCTTAAGTGTTTATATCGCCAATGCTGCAGATGAAATGGCAGGTTTTCTAAAGAAGTTTGGAGTAGAACATATCACAGTAGGCGAACATGATCTTGATGAAGACCCTGTCACACATAGAAAAACCCCCAACTATGCGGCTTCTGTATATCTGGGAGATTTGCTGGTTACCTGTTATTCATTGTATAGCCGAAACAGATCTTTTGGTGCCTTGATTGGAAAAGGAAAGTCGGTGAATGATGTTATTAACGAAATGAAAATGGTTGCTGAAGGTTATAATGCATCAAAGTGCATTTACAATATAAATAAGTCGGTGAACGCAGCAATACCAATTGCAGCAACAATCTATACGATTTTATGGGAAAATGTTAAACCTCAAGAAGGTTTTAAACGGATAGAGGAAGAGCTGGTCTGATTAATAGTGAAGTTGAAGAAGTGATTTGATAATCAGATTAAAATTAGCCCTATGCCATTTTTTTACCATGGATTTATCCCTGCAGCCATTTTAATAATGATACTTTGCCTTGCAGGAAAACAATTGTATGATTTTTGGAGAATGAAGCATCATAAAACAAAAGTTTAATCATTAATCAAAAAATAAATCAGCAGCAATCCCATCGGCCAACAGTTTTCCTTCTCTTGTCAATATAAGCGTTTCATTTCCAAATAGCATCAAGCCTGAGTTAATAAACCGTTCACTTTTTTTGATAAGAATTTCTTTTGAAAGCGACTCTGAGAATTCAATATTTTCAAATTTCAATCCTTCTATTGTTCTTAGCGATGTCATGATATATTCATTTGTTTGTTGAGTTTTCGTCAACAATTCTATTTCAGCAGGAATTTTATCATCAGTAATTGATGCTATATAAGTACTATTATTTGCACAATTCCATTGTCTTTCATATCCATTAAATGAATGGGCTGAAGGACCTAGTCCCAAATATTTTTTTCCTTGCCAGTACGCAGAATTATGTTGGCTTCTCCAACTATGCTTATCTGTTGTGCAATTGTTTTTTGCAAAATTTGAAATTTCATAATGCTCATAACCGGCATCTTGAAGCCATTGCATAAGCAATAAAAACTGTTCGGATTGTTTATCCGGATTTACATCTTTACTTTTATTTAGCTTTATCATTTTATCCAATGGCGTTTTCGGCTCAACTGTTAAAGCATAGCAAGAAAGATGGGGGATATTTAAGTTAAGGGCTGTTTCTACATTGTGTTTCCATTTTTCATTTGTAAGATCAGGTAACCCATAGATCAGGTCAATGGTAATATTATCGAAATGTTTTTTTGCCATTTGAAGACTTGTTTTTGCCTGCAAAGCACTATGTGCTCTGTTCATCCATTTAAGATCTTCTTCAAAAAAACTCTGCACACCAATACTTAGTCGATTAATTCCGATCGTCTTCCATTGCAATAACTTTTCTTCAGTAATATCATCTGGGTTGGATTCTAATGTTATTTCAGTTGTCTCAGCTACATCAAATTCAGTAAATATTTTTTTGAGTAGTACTAATAAGTCTTCAATCATCAATAGAGATGGTGTGCCTCCGCCAAAATAAATCGTTTCAACTTTTTCTGACTTCAAAAAATCCTTTTGTAAAGTAATTTCTTTAAGCATTGCCGATACTAATTCATCCTTATAATGTAAAGAAGTAGCAAAGTGAAAATTACAATAATGGCAAGCCTGCTTGCAAAAAGGTATATGTAAATAAATGCTTGCCAAGTTTGTTTGAGATATAATGAATAATTTAGCCGATAATATCCCGGCGAAAAGCCTATGATAAAATTCAGACTGCAAATATCGGTTCTTGTTCTCTTGTTGAACTATGTTTCTGTATCAGGACAAAATATTTATCAACTTCACGTCAACGGTGTTGATAAAGATTCGGTTACAATTATAAAGGAAACAGGTTTGCAAACAGCGTTTGCAAACCGTACTGACTGTGAAAATTATATTAATAATTTACAGCTACTACTCCAAACAAAAGGATATGTCACTGCATCAGTAGACAGTATTTCATATGAATCTACTTTTGCAAGTCTTCATCTTTTTATTGGAGTGCCTTACAAGTGGGTTTTACTAGATGCCAAATATATTCAGCCTGAAATTCTTGATGCTGTTGTCTGGAGGGAAAAATTATTTAAAAATACGCCAATGGATTTTGCCAAAGTGACACAATGGCAAGATAGAATTCTAAATTATCTCGAAAATAATGGGTATCCATTTGCTAAAGTCTTTCTGGATAGTCTTCAGCTGAATGATGATCAAGTTTCGGCTTTATTGAAAATAGAAAAAGGTCCGTTATATAAAATTGATAGTTTAAGAATTTATGGTGATGGAAAGATTTCTAACGCATATTTGCAACGATATCTTGATATACCTAATGGAAGTACATACAGTAAGGAAAAATTGCTGCGGATCAGTAAAAAAATTAATGAGCTTGCTTATGTGGAGGAAGAAAGGCCTTCTGATCTTACAAGATTGGCAACAGGTTCAGTCGTAAATCTATACCTGAAGCAAAAGAAAAGTAGCCAGATAAATTTTATAGTTGGGTTCCTGCCAAATAATAATCAACTTTCTACAAAGAAATTGTTGATAACAGGAGAAGGGAATCTCAACCTTAAAAATGCGTTGGGATCTGGTGAAACAATTGGTTTAAATTTTCAGGCTTTACAGGTTGCATCTCAGCGGCTCAACTTTGTTTATCAGCATCCTTATTTATTCAAATCTCCATTCGGTCTCGATCTTGGGTTTGATATTTTTAGAAAAGACAGTTCGTTTGTTAATATCAATTTTCAATTAGGAGCTCAATATGTGCTAAATAGTAATCAGGCAGGAAAGGTTTTTTTACAACGTTCTCAAACAATCGTAAGTCAGGGAAGTATTAATGCACCGTTTATTATTCAAAACAGGAGATTGCCAGAAGCTGGTGATATAAGTTCAACAAGCATAGGAATCGATTATCAATATAATAATACTGATTATCGGTTCAACCCCAAAAAAGGAAATGAAATAAGAGTGATTACTTCTATTGGAACAAAAACAATTAAAAAGAATAATGAGATTCTTGATCTTAAAGATCCATCAGATCCATCATTTAATTTTGAAAGGCTCTATGATTCATTAAAATTAAAAACCTATCAGTTCAGGATGAGTACAGTAGCTTCCCGCTTTTTCCAACTTGGAAAGCAAAGCACTTTAAAAACTGCAATAAATGCAGGGTTTTTTCAAAGTGGGAATGTTTTTAGAAATGAATTGTTCCAAATTGGTGGATACAAATTGCTTCGTGGTTTTGATGAAGAAAGCCAATACTTGTCACAATTTGCTATTGCAACAGTAGAATATCGTTTACTTTATCTTGCTGGTCAAAATTCATATTTCTATGTATTGGCAGATGGTGGTTGGGGAAGAGATGCCAGTAAAAAAGAAAAATTAAACTATACCTATGTTGGAACAGGATTGGGAATTGCTTTTGATACAAAGGCCGGAATATTTAACCTGGCTTGGGCTATTGGAAAAAGAAATGATACGGAATTTAATCTCAGGCAATCGAAGATTCATTTTGGGTTTGTCAATTATTTCTAAAATTGATGAAAGAGTAGCACGGTACTTCTATACATTTGCTCATAATTTTTAATAGTTGATTAAACAAATTTTCTTCATATTTTCTTTTTTAGTGATTTGCTTATGTAGTCATGCACAATCACCTGTCGATACAGTCAATTTGTCTCCAAAAGACTCACTTGATCTGTTGGATTCTATACCTGAAGCTCAATTAACTGAAAATTTGCAAATTTCAGATTCTGTTTCAAAAAGACCTGTTATTGATACAACTTGGAATATTCAACCTACTTCATTCTCATCAGCAGATTTTAAATGGCAGGTATTGAAGCGAAGTCAATATTTTGATTTCAAGTCAAAGCCATTTACAAAACCAGGTGCATCGATTAAAAAAGTTTTGGGAAAGGAGTTTATATTTTATGTACTTGTTTTTTTATTGTTGGTTTTCGGTATTCTTCGGCAACTATTCCCAAAATATTTTAAAGATTTATTTAGTGTCTTCTTTAATACAACGCTTAAACAATCTCAGATCAGAGAGCAATTAATGCAAACGCCATTGCCTTCTTTAATGCTAAACGGATTTTTTGTTGCAAGTGCTGGCTTATATATTACTTTTCTGCTGGAGTATTACGAATCAAATCCAGTGGATCATTTCTGGCTACTGTTTTTTTATTGTTGTATTGGGTTATCCATAATTTATATGGTTAAGTTTATCGGTTTGAAAATAGTAGGTTGGGTGTTTGATATAAAAGAAGCTGCTGATGCCAATATTTTCATCGTGTTTATTACCAATAAAATGATTGGAATTCTCTTATTGCCATTTCTTATTTTATTGGCTTTTAGTAAAGGGGGGATTTATTCAATTAGTATTACTATATCCTGGTGTTTGATAGCTGCACTATTTTTATATAGGTTAATGCTAACTTATTCTGTAATTCGTAACCAAATCAAAGTCAATCCATTTCATTTCTTTTTATATTTCTGTGCTTTTGAAATTACTCCTCTATTATTGGTTTACAAGGGCTTGTTGGTATTTTTCAATCTAACTGCTTAACTTTGTGAACAATTTCGAAAAGGATACATAATGACTAAAAACGGAGCGTTAATGACCGATTTACAAGCCATGGCAATTCAAAAAATCCTGATTACCCAAACCAGACCTGAAAGCGAGAAGTCGCCGTACTATGAGCTTTCAAGAAAATATGATGTAGAGCTTGATTTTCATCCTTTTATACGACTTGAAGGTATTCATGCAAGAGATTTCCGAAAGCAGAAAATTGATATTCAATATTACACTGGGGTAATATTTACCAGCAGGAATGCAATTGATCATTTTTTCAGAATCTGTGATGAAATGAAAGTCAATGTATCTCAAGACACCAAATATTTTTGTATAACTGAGGCGGTAGCTTTATATCTTCAAAAGTTTATACTATACAGAAAAAGAAAAGTTTTCTATGGAGCCGATAGTACCAATAAGAGTTTATTTGAAGTAATTGCAAAGCATAAGGCTAATGAAAAATTTCTTTATGTATGTTCCGAAAATCAACAAGATAATGATATTGTAAATTGGTTAAAAGCAAATGAATGCGAATTCATTCTTGGATTTATGTACCGAAGTGTAAGTAGTAATGTTAAAGAAATTCTTTCTAAAAAGAATTATGATATGATCTGTTTTTTTACACCAAGTGGTATTAAAAGTTTGTATGATAATTTGCCTACGTTTAAACAAAACGGTAAAGCCATTGGAGTTTTTGGTAGTAATACAAAAAAAGCAGCAGAGGATGCTGGACTTAAATTAGTAATAAAGGCTCCTCAACCCAATATGCCAAGTATGGTAGCAGCATTGGATATTTACCTTTCTACTATTGCTAAGGCAAAATAAATTCTGAACACCTATTTAAAGGACATCATAGATGTCCTTTTTTGGCATTACATTCCCATCAAATTGTATTACCTTTTTAGCCATGCATAAATATTCTAATCATCTAATTAAGGAAACTAGTCCTTATTTATTACAACATGCACATAATCCTGTGAATTGGTATCCCTGGGGCGATGAAGCATTGCAAAAAGCTCAAAGCGAAAACAAACCCATTCTTGTAAGTATTGGATACTCGGCTTGTCATTGGTGTCATGTAATGGAGCGAGAAAGTTTTGAAGATGAAGCAACGGCAAAAATCATGAATGAACATTTCATTAACATTAAAATTGATAGAGAAGAAAGGCCCGATCTTGATAATATTTATATGGATGCTGTACAAGCAATTTCAGGTAGTGGTGGATGGCCGCTAAATGTTTTTCTTACTCCTGATGCAAAACCTTTTTATGGTGGCACCTATTTCCCGCCACAAAGAGCTCATAACCGGCCGTCTTGGACGGAAACATTACTAAGTGTCAATAAGGCGTTTAGTGAAAGAAGACATGAAATAGATGCCCAATCAGCTAACCTGACGGAGCATTTACTAAAATCAAACGGATTTGGTTTTCAAAAAATGGATGACGAAACTGTTTTTTCAATAGAAAACTATGATACTATATTTCAAAATATAATTAAAAATGCAGACAAGGAATGGGGTGGATTTGGGCAAGCTCCAAAATTTCCACAAACTTTTTCTATTCAGTTCCTTTTGCGATATCATTATGTAACAAACAATAAAGAAGCTTTAAGGCAGGCCATGCTTTCATTAGACAAAATGATTGAAGGTGGTATTTATGATCAGATTGGAGGTGGCTTTGCCCGCTATTCAACGGATACAGAGTGGTTGGCTCCACATTTTGAAAAGATGCTTTATGATAATGCTTTACTCATAAGTGTATTGAGTGAAGCTTTTCAATTAACAAAGAAAGAGCGATATAAAGAAGTAATTGAAGAAACGATAGATTTTATACAACGGGAATTACTTGCCAAAAATGGGAAAGGTTTCTTTGCAGCACTAGATGCAGATAGTGAAGGAGTGGAAGGTAAATTCTATGTTTGGAACCTGACTGAAATAAAAGAATTATTAGGTGAAGATGCTCCTATTTATTGTTTGTTTTACGATGTTTCGCAAAATGGGAATTGGGAGCATTCAAATATTCTACGAGTAAAAAAATCAATTGAAGAGTTTGCTACAGAACAAAATATTCCTGTTGATAAATTAAAAAAGTTGTTGGCAAAAGGGAATGACAAATTGTTTGAAAAAAGGAAAGATAGAATTCGGCCCTCATTAGATGATAAAGTTATTCTTGGCTGGAATGCATTAATGAATAAAGCTTGTTGTAAAGCTTTTGCTGCTACCGGTATTGAAAAGTACAAACAATTAGCAATTGATAATATGCTTTTCCTTTTATCAAATTTTGCAGCAAATGAAAATAAAGAGTTGCATCATACCTGGAAAAACGGTGAAGCGAAATTTCCGGCATTTTTGGATGATTATGCGAATCTGATTGAAGCTTTAATCTATTTACAGGAAATTACTGCGGATAAAAAATGGTTGAATAAAGCGAAAGAATTATCAGAAGTAGTTGTCGCCAATTTCAAAGAAGTTGAAACGGGGTTCTTTTATTTTACACCGGCAGGCCAAAAGGATGTAATTGTAAGAAAAAAGGAAGTATATGACGGAGCTGTTCCCTCTGGTAATTCTGTAATGGCCTATAATCTTTGGAAACTATCGCTTCTTTTTGATAAAAAAGAATGGAGAGAGCAAAGTATAAATATGGTCTCTTCTTTATCCAAAGCAATTATTAAACACCCTGTTTCTTTTGCTAATTGGGCTTCTCTCTTGCTTGAAATTACAGAGGGAACACATGAGCTTGCCATTATTGGTAGTGAAAGTAGATTTTTACTAAATAATATTTTGAAGGAATATATTCCACATAGCCTTATTATGGCTTCAAATGAAGAAGATGCCATTTATCCATTATTAGCAAACAAACAGGCGTTAGTAAAAACATCAATTTATATGTGTCGTAATTACACTTGTGATAAACCAGTGTTTTCCCTAAATGACCTTATGTTATTGATAAACAAGGAGAAAAATAGATAATTATTTTTTTGTTAATACAATAAAATGAACCTCGATACCGTTTGAAAATTTACCTCGTATAAGTCACTTTTAAATTAAAAAAATAAACTTTAACGTTGTATCAGGAAATAGTTCAAAACATTATATTTGCTATTACTCTTATAAGTATATGTGTATGAAAATGAGAAACCTTTATTATTCCCTTTTTGCAGTTGTATGCATGCTTATGTTAGGCAGCTGTGGAATTTTGGGAAAAAAGAAAAACAAAGGCGGAAGCCTGCCGAATGATGGCCAAGTGCATGGTATTGCTCCTGGTGGAAAATATAGTCTGCCCCGTCCTCCGGGAATGATATATGTACCGCAAGGAACATTTCACATGGGACCCAGTGATGAGGATCCTGCATATGCATTTAGTGCCCGTAATCGTTCGGTGTCAATTAGTGGCTTCTGGATGGATGCAACGGAGATAACCAACAACGAATATCGTCAATTCGTACAATGGGTTAGGGATTCTGTAGTAGCTCGTAAAATGGGTTATGTAAAAGCTGGTGCCGATGGCAACGAATATGTTGACTGGGCAAAGATGAAAACCATGAAATGGAATGATCCTAAAGTAATGGAACAGCTTAGTAGTACAGATATTATTCTTCCTCCTGATGACAGAATATTTGGCAAAAAAGAAATCGATCCTGCTAAAATAGCTTTTCACTCAGAAATATTTGACCTTAAAGAGGCAGCGAAAAGAGAAAATGCAGGGAAACCTCGTTCTAAATTTATTGTAAAGAAAGATGTGCAGATTTATCCTGATACATTGGCTTGGATCCGTGATTTTGCGTATTCATATAATGAGCCGATGACCAAGCGGTATTTTTCTCACCCAGCATTTGGTAATTATCCTGTAGTTGGTGTAAGCTGGAAACAGGCAAATGCTTTTTGCGAATGGAGAACACATTTATTAAACTCATACTTAGATTCAAAAAAACGTACACAGGAGTCTAATTTCCGTTTGCCAACCGAAGCACAATGGGAATATGCTGCCCGTGGCGGTCGTTCTCAATCAATGTTCCCTTGGGGTAATTATTATTTGAGAAATAAAAAAGGATGTTTGATGGCTAACTTTAAGCCGGGTCGTGGAAACTATCCAGAAGATGGCGGTTTCTATACTGTTCGAGCCGACTCTTACTGGCCTAATGATTATGGTTTGTATTGTATGAGTGGCAATGTAGCAGAATGGACTTCTTCAATATACTATGAAGGGCGAAACAATTTTCAGCATGATATGAACCCTGATGTTCGATGGAATGCTAAAGATGATGATCCTCCATTAATGAAGCGTAAAATAATCCGTGGTGGAAGTTGGAAAGATGTTGGTTATTATTTACAAACAGGAACCAGCACCTATGAGTACCAGGATTCAACCAAATCTTACATTGGCTTCCGTTGTGTGATTGATTTACCAGCAGCTCCTACTAAAGGTAAAAGGCCGTAAAAAGTAATTATTACAATCTCAAAATAAAATATTGAGGGGACAGAAAGAAAATCTGTCCTCTCATTTTTCACTCTGTTTATAAAATTCAATTAAAAAAAACTTTAAAAAATCCGATTATGGCAGCAGCTATTCCTTCCAAAATAAGTAAATGGGTAGACGTAGGCGTTTCATTTGGCGCCGCATTAGTTATCTGGGGTGCATTAAGAAAAATTACACATGCCGGTGATGCAGATATGTGGTTATGGATTGGTTTGACAACCGAGGCGATCATCTTCTCTGTGTATGGTATTTTATACGCCATTTATCCTCCTATCAAAGATGCATCTCATGATGAAGAGCAGTTTTCTGTTGCAGGAGCTCAAACAAGAGCTGGTTTTGCAGCTATGGATAAAATGATGCTGGAAGCTGACATTACACCTGATACGATGAAAAAATTAGGTGATGGATTTAAACAATTAAATACAACTGTTACCGGCTTGGGTGGTATTACAGAAACTGTAGCTGCTACTGATGAGTTTGCTGCTAAAACAAGGGAAGTAACCGGAACTTTAGATAAAGTAAAAGATGCTTATACAACTGCTGCTTCTTCTGTGAGTGCATTTAATACAGCTACTGAAGGTGCAAAGCAATTCCACGATCAGATTCAGGTATTGACAAAAAACCTGTCTTCATTAAATACTATTTACGAATTGGAATTACAAGAAAGTAATAATCACTTAAAAGCGTTGAATGCTTTTTACGGAAAGCTTTCTGAAACATCAAATTCTATGCTTAACAGTGCAGAAGATGCGAAGAAAGTACAAGAACAAATTGGAAGCCTTGCTACCAATCTGGGCCGCCTGAATGGTATTTATGGTAATATGATTACCGCAATGCAGGGTCGCAACTAAAACTAAATTAAAGTTTTGACTGGGAAAATTATAAATCCCTTTCAAAAAAGTAAAAGCCACTATTCTAATTAACTTAAACGTAAGAAGACATGTCATTACCTAAAGAGCCCCGGCAAAAGATGATTAACATCATGTACCTGGTGCTTACAGCACTTCTGGCTCTGAATGTATCATCAGAAATATTAAATGCTTTTAAAACTGTAAACCGAAGTCTTGAGAATACTAATGCAACTGTAAATAAATCTACTACAACGATTATGAATTCGTTGAAGGATAAAACCACAAAACCTGAAACTGCTGAGAGAGCCAATATCTGGCTTCCAAAAGCAGACAGTGTAGTTAATTTTTCTACTTCGGTTTATGATTATATTACAAACTTAAAATCGCAAATTCTTACGGCTGCAGGTGGTAGTATTTCGGATCCAACTAAAGAGTTTAAAGAAGATAATCTTGATATTGTTACCAAATTGATGGTACAAGGTGGAGAAGGAAAAAAACTCCTGGATATGCTTAATAAATATAAAACCAACGTTTTAAGCATTGACCCTTCAATAAAAGCAGAGTTTGAAAATTCTTTGCAAATCGATTTATCAAATCCTCCCGGTAGAGATGGCAAAACAAAAGATTGGGATTACGCTTATTTTAACATGGTACCAACTGTTGCAGGTCTTACCATCTTAAGTAAGTTCCAAAATGACATTAAAACTGCTGAAAACAAAGTAGTTGCGTTCTGTCACAACAAAGTAGGAACAGTAGAAGTAGTATTCGATTCATACGCTGCAATAGTGGGCCAGAATTCAAATTATTTGATGCCAGGTCAAAAACTTGAAATAAAAGCAGGTGTTGGAGCGTTTAGTAAAGCAGCGAAGCCTACAATTTCAATTGGTGGAACAGTAGTACCAATCGGAGAGGAGGGATTTGCGTTAAAAGAATTTGATGCAGGTGGTATGGGTTCGCATAGTGTCCCGGTTACGATTACATATTTTAACCAAACAACTGGAAAAGAAGAGAAAAAAGAAGTAAAAGTTGATTATGTAGTTGGTTCGGCCAATGCCTCAATAGCTCTTGACAAAATGAATGTTCTTTATATAGGTGTTGATAATCCTGTTACTATTGCTGCCAGTGGTGGTGGTGATGATAAAGTTAATGTTAGTATTAGCGGTGGTGGCGGAAGTATCAGTAAGGCTGGAAACGGAAAGTATATTGTCCGTGTAAATCAGCAAAGTGATGACTGCCGTATTACTGTAAGTGTAGACGGCAAAGTTGCTGGTGCTTCACAATTCAGAGTTCGCCAGATACCTGGTGCACAGGCAACTGTTGGCGGTGCTATTAGTGGTGAAAATATACCAGCAGGCACTTTCAGAGCACAGGGTGGTGTTGCAGCATGGATTAAAGATTTTCCGTTTGATTTGAAATATACTGTAACCCAGTTTACGATTAGTACCGACAGTGATGATGGAGATATTGTGGAAACAACTTGTACTGGAAACGCATTTAGTCCAAGAGCTCAGGAAATAATCAGGAATCAGGTAAAAGCTGGAAAAACTGTTTATATCGACAATATCAGAGTACAGGGAGAAGATGGACAAAATAAAAAAGTGGCTTCTTTAGTTTATTATATCAAGTAACAATTATTACTTATGAAAAAACGTATTTTAAAAACCGGTTTATGTGTGTTGTTTGTGTTTGCAATGGCAATAAATGCTGATGCTCAACGAACAAAAAGAAGAACAGGTAATGATCCTGTAACTCCAACTAAACCAGGTGAGGAAGTAACGAATAATAATACTACTACACCAACTTACAATCCGAATGTAAATATTCCGCTTACTTATGATACTGCGGGTAATGGAAGTGGTGCTGCTAAGCCATCTTTGCGTAATGATAATGCTTTTGATAAAGGAAACCTGACCGATCGTACACCATTACCTTATGAGCATTTACGTTGGGATGATGCCCTGTATGCTGAAAAAGTTTGGAGGGAATTGGATCTTAGGGAAAAAATGAATCAGACCTTCCGGTTTCAAGCAGAAGATGACAATGGTAGCCAGCTTTTTTTAAATATATTATTGAAAGCTGTTCAAAAAGGAGATGTTACCGCATTTAATGATGATCGGTTTACTACACCTTTATCATTAGACGAACTTACACAAAAAACAGCCGGAGGTTTTGATACTGCTGATAGAGTAGATATTAATGATCCTTCTAAAATTGTTGCCAGAGTTGTTACTTTAAAATCGTTTGATCCTAATTCTGTAATAAAACTTAGAATTAAAGAAGAATGGGTTTTTGATAGAGAATCAAGCAAAATGTTCTGTAGAATATTAGGTATTGCTCCAATTGAAACAAAGTATAATGAAAATGGGCAGGAAAGGGGTTCTAGTGTAATGTTTTGGATATATTATCCAGACTTAAGACCCGTATTAACTAAATATGAAGTGTATAACCCTAAAAACATGGGACAAAGCAGAATGACCTGGGAAGAATTGTTTGAAAGCCGAATGTTTAGTAGTTATATCTTAAAATCAACAATGGATAATGCGGCTAATAAAAATATCAGGCAGTACATAAAAGATCCAATTCTTGCTCTATTAGAAGGAGATAATATTAAAGAAAAGATATTCAATTTCGAGCAAGATCTTTGGTCATATTAATTTGATTGTCGTAGATCTACTATAAAAAAATGTCCCTTTTTAGGGACATTTTTTTATTTGCAAGTTTTTCTTAAAAAAATTTTCAAAATTTATTGGAATATCGTAAAAGTCCTATAGGATAATTGGATTATTGTTGTATTTTCGTCTCGGTTTTTCATAGGATATTGGATTTTAAAAACGGGGCTGAATTTCTATTCTGGCCCCATTTTTTTTCCTTAATCTCTTGATTTTCTACTAAGTAGATTTATATTAATATAAATCTTTCAAAAATTCTCTTCTACTTCAAAGTTAGCTTTCAAAATGTTTTAGAACGAGTTTAGCCTTCGCAAGGCCTACTATCTTCCCTATTTCAATTTCGCCATTTCCTTTTTTTATTGTTTCTTTTATGTTTTTTACTGATTTAAGGGCTTTTAGAAGCTCACTTGCTGTCTGCTTGCCAATTCCCTTTATGTCTTCTAATTCGTTCTTAAAAGTGCCTTTGCTTCGTTTATTTCTATGATGGGAAATACCGAAACGGTGAACTTCATCCCGAATACGCCGAATATAAGTTAAGCTTCCGCTATTATAAGGTAGTTTCAACGAATCAGTATCCCCAGAAAAAAATATCTCTTCTACATTTTTAGCCAAACCAATTACTGTTACTTTGTCCTCTAAGTCAAGTTCTTTCAATGCGTTTACTGCAGCACTTAATTGCCCTTTTCCGCCGTCTATAATTATTAATTGAGGGTAATTGTTATTTTCTTCCTTTAGCCTTTTATATCGTCTTAAAACGACCTCTTCCATACTAGCAAAATCATTAATTCCATCTACAGTTTTTATATTGAAATGGCGATAATCTTTTTTACTGGGCTCGCCATTTTTAAAGCACACCATTGCGGCAACTGGATAACTCCCCTGGAAATTAGAGTTGTCAAAGCATTCAATATAAACTGGTAATTCCTTTAATTGTAAATCTATTTGTAGTTCTTTCAATAATTTTATTTTGTCAATTTTTCTTGTATTTAATTGTAATCGATCTTTATGCTTAATTTCTTCAATAAAATAACTAACATTTTTCTGTGAAAGGTCAAGTAATTTTTTTCTATCACCCCCTTTTGGAACTTTCACCGTTAACTCTATTTGAGGGTATTCAATTGTAAAAGGGACTACAATTTCAGTAGCATCACTATTAAAAGTAGATCTGAGTTGCGCAATTGTGTAAGTAAGAATTTCTTCAAGTGATTCTTCTAAGTGTGTTTCTACTTTTGTAGTATGTGTTTGGATAATAGTACCGTTTCTTACCATTAAAAAATTAACATAACCGACTCCTTTTTCTAGTTGCAAACTAAACACATCAATATTGATTGATTTTGCATTGGCAACTACAGATCGTGATTGATAGTTTTGTAGAAAATCTATTTTTTGTTTGATCAATCCAGCCTTTTCAAAGTTGAGTGTAACTGCATTTGATTTCATTTCATTTTTATAATGCCTGATGACAGGATTAAGATTTCCTTTAAGTAGGTTTTTCATTTGTTGCAGCCCTTCTCTATAGTCTTCAGCCGTTTGTAATCCCTCGCAAGGTCCTTTGCAATTTCCTAGATGATATTCAAGGCAAACTTTAAATTTCTTTTTTTTAATGTTACTCGTGGTGAGATTAAGACTGCAGTTTCTTAATGGAATAGTTTGCCTGATGAATTCCAAAAGTTCTTTTACTTTTTTTACTGATGTATAGGGTCCTAAATACTCAGAACCATCATTGATTTTATTTCGTGTAAAAAAAATTCTTGGAAATGGTTCGTTTTTTATAACAAGAAACGGATAGCTTTTATCATCCTTCAGGTTGATATTATATTTCGGTTGAAATTGTTTGATGAGTGAATTTTCTAATAAAAAGGCATCTTGTTCAGAATCGACAATTGTAAATTCAATCTTTGCAATTCGTTTTACCAGTTCATACGTTTTATAATTTGTAACGGTCTTTATAAAATATGAGCTTACTCTTTTACGTAAATGTTTTGCTTTGCCTACATACAATAATTCATTCGCTGCATTATAATATTTGTAAATACCCGGAAGTTTAGGTATGCCAGAAGCTATATGTTGAAATTCGTCTGACGTCATAATTATTTATCTTCATTCCAGGTAACTTTCATAACAGACGTTTTTTCTGGTTTTCCTACTTTTTGACTTGTTGTAACAATTTGAAAATATTTATCGAGTTGCCAAAGCATTTTCTTTTGTAAAAAACTATCTCTGTTACTGATTTCCCGAATTACAATAATGTTATTTACCTTATCACCGCCGCCGCTTGGGGTAACCAGCATTTCTTGCTTTTTAATTTCTTCTTTTTCAGATTCAATAGGGACATAGCTTATGATTACACGATTCATTAATTCATCATATCGGGGTGGCTCCTCTTTATATTTTTGAGCTATTTTTTGTACAGACAAATCAGGGATTTCCAAAAAATCTTTTGCAATGCTTCCAAAATCCTCTCTTCGGATATAAGTAGTATCGCTATGAAGACTATCAATTATGTCTATTTTCATGATGGGATATAACGAAGTATCTACATGCGCCACCTGTTTTTTAATAAGCGAGACAATAGAAATAAATTTTTTATCCTCTTTTTTCTCTTTGCAAGATTGAAAAAAGGGGATGGAGATTAAAAAAAGTAAAACATAATTTTTCATGGAATAAAATTAAACTAAAGTATGAAGGAAATAAAAAAATCAAAGAGAGAAGTAAATGAAAACCCCATTGAAAGAAATCAATAGGGTTTTTAAAGCAGATAGTTTTGATACTATTTCAGCATTACACCGAGTTTTATACCAAAATCAAAAAGATTTTCTTTGATTGGATATGTATTATTAAAGCTGGATAAAAGCTGATAACGAAATTGTGGCCCAATTCTCCAGTCAATATTTCCGGTATTATATGTTGCAAATATTTCAAAACCTGTATTGATGTTCCAATTACGGGTTAATGAAGGAATCTTGGCATAATTTTTTAAATCAGTTGAAAGTATGTAAGCTCTATTTCCAAGAACATAAGTTGGTTCAACTGATCCTGCAATTCCAACAGACGTTCTTTTTTTATTCGAAAATTTAAACTCTGCACCAATAGGAATTGATGCAGAAATATATTTGTTGTGTAACCAAGCTGATTTATATCCTGCTACATTTCGTAAGTTCGAAACTGTTGAAATTGTATTTCTTCCGCCAGACGAATTTGAAAGAGCCACAACAGCAACTTCATTTGGATGGCTGGTAGCCATGATATTGTATTTACTTACGTTAAATTGAAGTCCTGCCTTTAATGTAATATTCTTTGAAATTGGATAACCAGCAGAAACGCCTAATTGTAAACCAATATCTGGTTTATGTGTCACTAATTTATTTATATCGGCAAATGAATAAAATTGCGAAACACCAGTAGTGTTTATCGATGGTAAAGACGTACGAGCAGCATCAAGGAAAGGTTTGTTTTCATCCAATTTTCGATATGTGATGGATGGAGTAACATATACTTGCCAGCTTACTTTTTTGGCAGTTTTTGGTGTCTTTTTATAAGCATTTATTACACTTTCTATTGTCATAGGATATAGTGGAGACTCTTGAATAGTATATTGTTCTGAGCTATTCTCTTCTACTTCAGGAGCAGCTGTTTCTTCCGGCTCTAGAGTAGTAATTGTTGCAGTAGTAACTTTTTTTGCTATCGGTTGTTGAATTTTATCAAGCTTTATTAAAGGCTGGTTATTAATTGGTCGCTTTGTTACAACAAGTTTAGGTAAAACGACTGTTTGAGTTACTTGTTCAGTTGTATTTTCTGTAATAGTGTTTTCTGCTGCTGATAATGTAGAAGGTTTTTCAGTTAATTCAATTTCTTCATTTTTTGTTGAAGAAAATAAATTCTTTTGCGTTTGATCAGGTGAAAATGCAGGGCTACTTTTTTTATTTAGTTTTTTAGGTGCAGTGATATAAATACCTGGCTCAGGTTTTTCTACTTGATTATCTTTTGAGGAATTTATAGTTACTGAATTGGCAGAAATTTGTTGTTTAATCTCAGCAGTGTTGAGCATAATCCCCGTAACTGTAGCGGTAGTAAGTAAAAGTAGCGCTAATCCTATCCCATACCAACGTCTACGGATATGTAATTTATTATTTATTCCTTTCCAAACTTTTTCTGAAGGGAACATCCTGTACTGATCTGCATTTTGTTTTACAAAATGTTCAAAATCTCTATTTTCAAAATTATTTTCCATTACCAGTACTCACAAATTAGTTTTGTCTTTTATCTTTCGTTTACAGCGGCAAGCCAATTGACTTCCTGTTTTGGTTTATGTAATATTCTTCTTCGTATCAGTATGTTTTCAAGCATTGCTTTAGCTCGGGTATATTGGCTCCTGCTAGTGCTTTCTTCTATTCCAAGAATATTGGCAATTTCTCTATGATTATATCCTTCTATTGCATATAAGTTAAGAACTGTTCTATAGCCAATAGGCAACATTCTGATACATTCTACTACTTGTTTCGCTTGTATAATGGCAGGTACACTTTCCTCTCTTATCTGCGCTCCTGTTGCATGAATGATGTCTACACTTTCATTAAATTTTTTATTTTTCTTTAAAATATTAATAGCTGTGTGAACGATTATTCTACGAATCCAACCTTCAAAAGAACCACGATTTTCAAAAGTGTGTATCTGTAAAAACACTTTAATAAAACCCTCCTGAAGCATATCTTCAGCATCCTCACGGCTTTGTGAAAAACGATAACAAACGGCCAGCATTTTAGAACTGTACTTATTGTACAATTCCCGCTGGGCAGTAGAATCGTTGTTCAAACAACCTTTTAAAAGGGCTTCCTCTGTCATAACTTACTTTGGTTGCCTGTAATTTAGACAATTTTTTGAATTGATTGCTGCATAAGATTGTAAAATTTTACTGCTTTGGCATCAAAAAAAGGGTATAAAACTTCCGTTTTATACCCTTTTTTTGATTTTTAAGGAGAAATTAAAAATTAACTCTCGCTGCCAATAAAAAGTTTCTACCAGGAGCTGAGAATCCTGAAGCAAAATATCTGTAGTTTTTATCTAATATATTCTCAACACCAACTTGCAATGTCATTAATTTTGAAACAGCATAGGTAACACTCCA
>JAHEMM010000054.1:0-1988 GCA_024643655.1 Chitinophagaceae bacterium
TCATCAATTAAGTACGTTGACAAAATTGGTCATGTTTACAGGTATTCTTTCTATGGTATTTTTTTATTATTATTTATGAAGAAAATAATTCTTGCTTCTCAATCACCACGACGAAAACAATTATTGGAATGGGCGGAAGTGCCATTTGAAATTGATGTAATGGAAACTGATGAACGATTTCCGCATGACATTTCCTTTGATGATATAGCCATTTTTATTGCAAGAAATAAAGCCCTTTCAATTCAGGGGAAAAGAAAAAATAAGGAGGAAGTAGTACTTGCTGCTGATACGATTGTTGTTTTAGGTGACAATATAATAGGTAAACCGGTTCACAGAGAAGATGCAGTAAGTATTTTATTGGCTTTGTCTGGCGAAAAACATAAAGTGATAACAGGAGTTGTTATCAGACAAGGTGAAAAAGAAATCGCTTTTGCAGACACTACAGAAGTTGAGTTTCATAGGATAACTGTCAATGAAATTGAATTCTATGTAGATAAATACAAGCCTTATGATAAAGCAGGTGCCTATGCTATTCAGGAATGGATAGGTGTTGTTGGTATCAAATCGATTAATGGTGATTTTTATAATGTAATGGGTTTGCCAGTGAGCAGGGTAGTGAGAGAGTTGAAGAAGTTCGAATTTTAAAATTATACGTTCAGTCTTAGGGTAAGCATAAATTCCTTTAGTTGTTTGAAGTTTCAAATTTGTGCAATAACTTTAAAACATCAAACCTTAGACTATGACCTCCGAACGATTGCTGCAATTTATCTGGCAGTATCAATATTATAATAAAGCAGAACTAGCAACAACTTCCGGCGAAGTGCTTCAAATAAAAAATGCTGGTCAGCTCAATTGGAATCAGGGTCCTGATTTTTTAGATGCTAAGATTAAAATTGGTAAAACACTCTGGGCAGGATCAATTGAACTACATATCAAAACTTCAGATTGGAAAAAGCATAAGCATCAAAACGACAGGAATTATAAAAATGTAATACTGCATGTTGTTTTGGAAGATGACAAATCAGATAATGCTATTCCCATACTGGAACTTAAAGGAAGAGTATCCAAAATATTATTGCAACGCTATGAAGAGTTAATGAATTCTAATTCATTTATTCCTTGTGAAAAATCTATCAATACCGTAAAGGAAATAACCTGGAAAAGCTGGAAGGATAGATTACTGGTGGAAAGATTAATCAGAAAATCGCAGGTTTTTGAACAGTACCTCAATCAAAATAATTTTCACTGGGAAGAAACTTTCTGGTGGTTGCTAGCCCGGAATTTTGGAATCAAAGTAAATGCTGAGGCTTTTGAAGCGATAGCAAGATCGATATCAATCAACATACTGGCAAAACATAAAACACAAATACATCAACTGGAGGCTTTATTATTGGGACAAGCAGGTTTGCTGGGAGGACGATTTATTGAAGATTATCCCAAAATGTTACAGAAAGAATTTAAGTTCCTAAAAAATAAATACAACCTCAAACCAATTAATGCTACTGTTTTCTTTTTAAGGATGCGGCCGGGAAACTTTCCCACTGTTCGTTTGGCACAACTGGCAATGCTGATTCATAATTCGGCTCATTTATTTTCTAAAATTAAAGACGCTGGTTCTTTAAAAAATGTAAAAGCCTGGCTGGATATAACGGCCAACGATTATTGGCATTATCATTACAAGCTTGATGAAACTTCTCCTTTTCGAAGGAAGAAATTGGGAACTGCAATGATTGATAATATAATTATCAATACTGTTTGCCCGGTTTTATTTGCCTATGGGAATTATCACAATGAAAATAAATATAAAGAGAAAGCCTTGCAATGGTTAGAAGAGACGTCAGCAGAAAAAAATAATATTACTAAAGGGTTTCAAAAACTAGATATCGAAAATAAATCTGCTTTTGATTCACAGTCATTGATTGAATTAAAGAATGAATATTGCAATAAGAAACGGTGTTTAGAATGTGGGGTGGGGAATGCGATATTGA
>JAHEMM010000054.1:2088-19757 GCA_024643655.1 Chitinophagaceae bacterium
ATTACCCCCAACTTCCCCAATCCACTTTCACCTCAATGTCAGGATGAATACTTTTCCAGACAGGGCATGTAATGCCAGTGTTTTTCAGAATCGTTTTAGTTTTTTCATCAATATCTTTTAACGTATCAGGTATATGAAAAGTTAAATTAATTCCACCAACTCTGCGTGGGTCGGCTTTCATAATTTTTAATACTTCTATTTTTACATCATTCAGATCAAAACCCATTGTTCTTGCTTTAATTCCCATTACTGTTATCATGCAAGTTGCAAGGCTTGTCGCCATAAGGTCGGTAGGAGAAAACCTTTCCCCTTTTCCATTGTTATCTATTGGTGCGTCTGTTTCAAAAAAAGAGCCACTTTGTAAATGTGTACAGGTGGTTCTGAGGTCGCCATTATAAACTACAGTTGAAGTCATTATCAATATTTTGACCTAAATTTACGTTTAAGTGTAATTAAAAAGTAACTCCGTGAAGAAACTAAGTATTATCCTGATGTTCTTATCTATCCTGGCAGTAAGTGCTGCTCAGGATTCTACAGGTAAGAAACTATCCAAAAGTGAAAAGAAAGAAGCAAAGCGACAAAAAATCAATACGCTAATTAAACAGGCTGAGGATGGTGAATTGATATTCCGCAAGCAAAGTATTTTCGGTCTTCAAGGTAGAACAAACGGATATGGCATTTTTTATGAATTAGGTTTTATGAAAACTAATCGTAAAACGAATATATTCAGACTGGACATAACAGAAATTAAACATCAAAAAGAAGAAAAACTATCGAGTTCTGGCGGGAGTATCTTTGCTTTTAATAATCCCTTTTTTTACGGCAAGGTTAATAATTTTTACCAGGTAACACTTGGCTTTGGCCAACAACATATGCTGGGACAAAAAGGAAATAAAAATGGTGTTTCGGTGTCTTTAGTTTATAATGGTGGACTGGCATTGGGTTTATTAAAGCCTTATTATTTGGAAGTAGAAGATCCATCAGATAACACCGTTAAAACAATAAAATACTCACAAGCTGACAGTGCATTATTTTTAAGTCCATTCATCCAGGGAAGCGCTGGATTTGGCAAGGGCTTTGGTGAAATTAAAATAAAACCAGGTGCTTTTGTAAAAACGGCGCTGCGGTTTGATTATGGACGATTTAATGAAACTGTTTCGGGTATTGAAGTAGGAGTAAGTGCTGAATTTTATGGATCAAAAATTCCAATCCTTGCTAATCAAAAAGATCGTAATCTTTTCTTTCAGGGTTATCTGGCCATCTCGTTTGGACGGCGTAAGTAATGAACGTATTTTTGTCTGATGATTGAACTCCCTGTAGTTGCTGCAGCAGTAGATAATACAAGAGTCAAAAAGCCTGATTGGCTTCGGGTAAAACTTCCTATTGGCGAAAGCTATAAGCATGTCCGCGGTCTTGTTGACACACACAAATTGCATACTATTTGTGAAAGTGGTAATTGCCCCAATATGGGTGAGTGCTGGGGAGCTGGTACTGCCACATTTATGATTCTTGGTAATACCTGTACAAGAAGCTGTGGTTTCTGTGCTGTGGCTACAGGAAAACCACCCGAATTAGATTGGGACGAACCGCAAAGAGTAGCAGAAGCAATTCATTTAATGAAAGTTAAGCATGCAGTTATTACATCTGTTGACAGAGATGAATTAAAAGACGGAGGTTCTATTATCTGGAATAATACGATTAAAGCTGTAAAAGCCTTAAATCCTGATACAACATTGGAAACATTGATCCCTGATTTTAAAGGGAAAAAAGAAGATATACAACGGGTGATTGATGCTGCACCTGAAGTAGTGAGTCATAATATTGAAACTACGGAACGATTAACCAAACAAGTAAGAATACAGGCAAAGTATTGGCGTAGCATGGAAGTAGTAAGAACTTTGAAAGAAGGTGGCATGCGAACTAAAAGCGGTATTATGCTTGGGTTGGGAGAAACGAAAGAAGAAGTAGTACAGACATTGAAAGACCTTCAGGCCAACGGCTGCGACGTAGTAACTATCGGTCAGTATTTACAGCCAACTAAAAAGCATTTACCTGTTCATCGTTTTGTTCATCCGGATGAATTTGCAGAATACAAAGAGATCGGTTATACCCTTGGTTTAGATTATGTAGAAAGCGGACCACTAGTTCGTTCTTCTTATCACAGCGAAAGACATGTAATTGCTGGTTTGGGAAGAAAAGAATGGGAGATGAGTAAGTCAATGGTTAATGGTTAATTGTTAATTGTCAATGGTTTCTGTATGCAAAAGTCTTTCCTTATTGCAGGTTGTTTGTTTATTACAGGGTTTTTAATTTCAAAAAATTCTTTAGGTCAGTTAAAGTGGCAGAATGTAGATGCTGAATTTCAGCCGCTGCCTTCATCTGTACATGTTTACAAAACTACAAGTTTGCTGGATGGTAAACCCAATATTGCTTACTACGTAGAAGCGGATCTAAAAAACAAGAAACTTGATTTTACAGTTGATACTACTTATCAAAGAAGACTATCCCCATCTAAGTTTTATGAAAAGAACGATAAGCCATTGTTAGTGGTGAACACTACTTTTTTTTCGTTTGCAACAAATCAGAATTTGAATGTAGTGATTAAGAATAAAAAATTAGTTAGTTATAATATTCATTCAATACCCGGTAAAGGAAAAGATACATTAACATACCGTCATCCATTTGGAAGTGCTATTGGTATTTCTAAAAAAAGGGAATCAGATGTTGCCTGGTTGTTTGCTGATTCAAGTAAAAATAAAGCATACAGCATGCAGTGGCCTTTAGGAGTATTAAAGGATTCTGTAGAATTTCATGACTTTTCATTTTATAAAGACCAAACTTCTTTGGTAAACGGACATCAAGGAGGATTAATTCCAACACTTACAAAATGGAAAATGCAAACAGCTGTTGGTGGCGGCCCGGTACTGCTTCAAAATGGTGAAATAAAAATTACTAATAACGAAGAATTAAAATTTGCTGGCAAAGCTATTGATGATAATCATCCAAGAACGGCAATGGGTTATACAAAAACTAACAAGCTTATCATTTTAGTAATTGAGGGCAGAAACCCCGGCATTGCCGAAGGAGCAACACTTACTCAAGAAGCTCAGATGCTTAAGGAAATTGGTTGCTGGGAAGCATTAAATCTGGATGGTGGTGGTAGTAGTTGTATGCTGGTAAATGGGAAAGAAACGATCAAAGTTTCTGATAAAACAGGACAACGACCTGTTCCTGCTGTCTTTATAATCAAAGAAAAATAATATTATTTCAGGTTTAAACAGTTGAGGTTTTTTTGCAATGTGTTTAATTTTTGCACATTATTTATATGCAAATTGGCTTTGGCATAATTTTTTCTCCATTTACTGCAAAAAGTATAAATTATGAAAAAAGTCTTTGTTTTATTTTTAGCAGTCAGTACAGTAGCTGTTGTTTCATTGTTTTCCTGTTCAAAAGAAAATACATCAAAGAATACGACCTTAAAAGTTAGATTAACTGATAATCCAGTTCTTGCAGATGAGGTAAATGTTGATATTCAACAGGTAAGGGTGAAGTTCAGCGAAGATTCTATTAATGGATGGACAGATTTGAATACTTATGCTGGAGTTTATGATTTATTGGGTTTGCAAAATGGTGTAGATACATTATTGGCAGTTGGAACGATCCCATCTGATGTTGTAAAAGAAATAAGATTTGTTTTAGGGACTAATAATACAATAATGGTAAATGGGTTAACATATCCACTTTCAATACCTAGCGGGTCAGAATCAGGCTTAAAAATAAAAGTCAATAAAAAATTAAATGGCTCTTTGGATTCTTTATTAATTGATTTTGATGCGGCTCTTTCAATTCACCAAACCGGTAGCGGTAGTTATCAATTAAAACCAGTACTGAAATTAAAATAAGATTATCCTCGTTTGTAATTAATCCCTGGCAGTGCCGGGGATTTTTTAGGAGTTAATTTATAAAAAAACCTGCAGCGATAAACTGCAGGTTTTTTTATATTAAACATATTTATTTAAGATACTGTTGGTGGTTTTTTCTTATCTCTTGAGAAAGACCTTCCTAATGGACCTTTTTTACCTAAGTCAACAAGGATTGGTGCTGCTACAAAGATGGAAGAATAAGTACCCGTAATTACACCGATCAACATTGCAAATGCAAATCCTTTTGTTACTTGTCCGCCTACCAGGAAGAGGATCAGGATTGTAAGGAATACAGTCAATGATGTCATCACCGTACGACTCAATGTTTCGTTGATGGCTCTGTTAATGACTTCAGCTCTTGGAGCATTCGGCATTAATCTACTGTCTTCACGAATACGGTCAAATACAATTACCGTATCGTTCATTGAGAAACCGATTACCGTTAGAATGGCTGCAATAAAATGCTGGTCAATCTCTAACGGGAATGGAACAATATTTCTTGCAAAGGAGAATACCGCTAAAGTTACCAAAACGTCGTGGAGCAAGGCCACTATAGTACCTAGTGAATATCGCCAGTCGCGGAACCGGATGAATATATAAAGGAAGATCGCAATAATCGCAAAAATGGTAGCCTTCATCGCACCGGCTTTTAGGTCGTCTGAGATAGTAGGTAATACTTTCTTAGAACCCATTTTTCCTGTTTTGTTTTCACCTGTACTGAATTTCTCATACGTCATTGTAGAAGCGAAATAGGGTTTCAAACCGTCAAACAATTTTCTTTCTACAATTGAGTCAATACCTGCTTCGTTGTCTTTTATTTTATAAGCAGTTGTGATATCCAGCGTAGTATTATCTCCGATCGTTTTAATTACTGGGTTTTCACCATCAAAAGTAGAAGTCAGACCTTTTCTAATCTCCTCTACATCTACTGGTTTTGGAAATTGCACCGTGTAACTTCTTCCTCCACTAAATTCTACTCCCTGATCGTATCCATTAAAATAAGAAGCAATACCCAATGCCAAAACAATCATAGAAACTACATAAGCATACTTACGATATTCAATGAACTTGTACTTAGCATGACGGAATACTTTTTTAGAAACACCGGTAAAATATTCAAGGTGACGTTTCTTATTTGTAAACCATTCTGTAACCCAACGGCTCACCAGAATTCCGCAGAATAAGGAAAGTAGTATACCAATGATCTGAGTAGTTGCAAATCCTTTAACAGGCCCCAAACCAAAGGAGAATAAGATAAAGGCAGTTAATAAGGTAGTGACGTGTGCATCTAATACCGGTGGAAGTGAACGCTTATAACCTTCATTGATAGCCGGTATATAACCTTTGCCTTTAGTTAGCTCTTCTTTAATACGTTCGTAAATAATTACGTTTGTATCCACCGCCATACCAATCGTTAATACTAGACCTGCAATACCGGGAGCCGTTAATGTAGCACCAAGACCAGCTAATACACCTACGGTAAATATTAAGTTTAGTATTAAGGCGATGTTGGCGATCCATCCACTGGTGTTATAATAGATCAACATTAATAAAAAGATCACTATAAAAGATATCAGGAAGGCCATAGAGCCTCCACGAATTGCATCTTTACCAAGGGTTGGACCTACTTGTTGTTCCTGTACAATCTTTGCAGGTGCAGGTAATTTACCAGCCTTTAAAATATTGGCTAAGTCCTGCGCTTCTTGTTGAGTATATCCTCCTGAAATAGTTGACGTACCATTCGGAATCGGGTTAATAACAGTAGGTGCAGAATAAACAATATTATCCAATACAATTGCAATTGGTTTATTGTCAGCCTGTGTATTAGGGTCACCCGCAGCATCTTCCGTCATTCTTTTCCAGATTGCAGCACCAAAACTTTTCATATCCATTCGGATTTCTACTTTTCCGAATTGGTCAAAATCCTGACCTGCATTTGAAATTGCATCACCTTCTAATTTTGCATTAGGTCTGCCATACGTTTTTAAAGCATATAAAGGAATTACTTTTTCCGATCTGCCTTTTGCATCTTTTTCCGGAATACCATAAGCAAAAACTGCATCTGAAGGGAAATTAGCTTTAAACTCATTTAAATACTCACGGAAAATTGCAGAATCCTTAATCTGAATGGCTCCGATAGCTGCCGGGTAAGAGATCTCACCTTTCTGGTTTCTTCCTGGCTGAAAAAATTGAATATATTTTTCTATCGAATTGGCTGAATTAGCTAGCTCATTCGTTTTTCCACTTGTATCCTTTGTATTACCCAATCCATCTTCAAGTCCTTTTATTGTAGTATCAACCTTTGCAGTTGTTTGATTTAAGCCAGTGCTATCAGGTTTTGCAGTTGTATCAATTTTTGTGGTATCTTTTATACCGGCATATTTTGCATTGAAAACTTCAATAAAGCGTTGCCATCCAGAGCTGTAATTAGCATCTTGCAAAGTGTATAACTCCCAGAATTGCAAATTTGCTGTACTCTGTAAATATTTTCTCACTCTTTCTTTGTCCTTAATACCAGGTAACTCAACATTGATCGTTCCTTTTGCTTTGTTAGGATTTATATTTGGTTGCGCTACACCAAACTGATCAATACGGGTACGTAATACTTTGAAAGTTCTGTCGAATGCATCATCCGCACTTCTTCGAATATAGCTTTCTACTTTATTATCGGCAGATTTAATATCAATTTCTCCATTGCTTGCAGCTGCAAATAAAGTAGCTAAAGGCCTGTCTTTTTCCAGTTTTCGATATTCACTGATAAAAAGTGAAATAAAGTCATCCCCACTATTTGCTTTTCTTTTATCTGCGTTAACTATTGCAGCAGAGAAGTTAGGGTCTTTGGAATTATTTGATAAAGATCGTAACAAACCCGTCATCTCTACCTCAAGTGTTACGTTCATACCACCTTGCAGATCAAGACCAAGATTTAACTCTTCTTCTTTTGCTTTTTGGTAGCTCATAGCACCGTTGATACCATAAGTAACGGTTACATCTTTAGTACTATCTAATAATCTTTTCAGGCGTTCGTTATACGCCTGCTCTAAAAATTCCTGATAAACTAATTGCGAATCTTTATTGCCGGGAAATTTTTCCAGGGCACTCTGGTAATTTGTTTTTACAAAACTTCTGGCTTTAGCCTCCATTTTCTTTTCGTGGTTCTTTACAAACCAGGTAAAGGATAATTGATAAAGGGAATAAATGATCAGAAGAATCGTGAAAAAGCGAACCAAACCTTTCAGTTGCATACGTTGATTGATTTACATGATTTAGCCCACACCATTTACTTAGTTGTAGATGGAAAGGCTATACATAAATTTTAAGGACGGCAAAGATAGCAGTTTCAGATTAATTTCAGCCAACAAAAAACTACCTCTTTCACCTTGATTTCTATAAACTTAACTGTAAACAAATACTAACTTTGAAACAACATGATTCGGATCTTAAAACCAGGTTTTCTACTCAGTTTTTTGTGGCTTGTTTTTATGGCCTCTTCAAAAAACTCATCAAACCCCAATGCTTATCTTCCAATTGAGAGTAAAATAAATCATATGCCATTTTCTGCAAATAACTTGTCTGACACTTTCATTAGCAGCCTTTTACAGAAAAATCCTCAATATTTTGGTTCAATACTTAATAACTTGGAAAATAATGGAATACAGATTATCTATACGAAAATCGATCGCTTAAAAAAACATAAATACCAATTTACAGACCATACTTTTAACCTCGATTCGAATAAGTATTTCTATCCAGCTTCAACTGTAAAATTGCCAGTTGCCATTTTAGCGCTTCAGAAATTGAATGAACTAAATATTGCAGGGTTGGACATGAATACTACAATGATTACTGGAAATACAGGATTCAACCAGACTGAAGTTTGTAATGATCCATCTGCAATTGATGGAAGACCATCTATCGCAAACTACATTAAAAAAATATTACTCGTAAGTGATAATGATGCGTATAATCGATTGTATGAATTTTTGGGACAAGAGTATATCAATAATTCATTATATAAAATGGGGTACACCGATGTCCAAATCATACATCGTTTGGAGCTTACCCTTACTGAAGAACAAAATAGACAAGCAAATCCGGTTAGCTTTTTCGATGCTACAGGTAAATTACTTTACAATAAACCTGCAACGTATAGCCATTTAAAATATGCTGAAAGAAATACTAAACTTGGTAAGGGGTTTATAAAAGGGGGTGATCTTATAAATGAACCGTTTGATTTCTCTAAAAAGAATAGATTGAATTTGCACGATTTACATTTAATACTGCGAAGTATTATTTATCCTGAGATGATGCCTGAACAAAAGAAGTTTAACTTAAAAAAAAGTGATTATGATTTTTTAAGAAAGTATATGTCGATGTTACCAAGGGAATCAGATTCACCAGTGTATTCCTCAACAAGCTATTGGGATAATTATGTAAAATTCCTTTTTTATGGGGCAGAAAAATCAAACTCAATTGATGGTGTTAGAATTTTTAATAAAGTAGGTGATGCTTATGGTTTTTTAATTGATGCCAGTTATGTAGTTGATTTTAAAAACAATATTGAATTCTTTTTATCTGCTGTTATTTATTGTAATAGCAATGGTATTTTTAATGATGATACTTATGATTATAAAACGATTGGATTTCCATTCTTGAAAAACCTTGGCCAGGCAATATATGAGTATGAACTAAATCGAATAAGAAAAAAAGCTCCTCAATTATCTGATTTTCATTATAATTATACAATGCAAAACTAATGTGCTAAGTTTCTATTTCTTACTTTTGCGGCTGCTTGCTTTATTCTATTCCAATTCATTTTTTAAATAAATACAACTGATATGCAGTTATCTTCTTTTTTAGATCGTTTTAGTGAGCCGGAAACTTTGAAAATGGCAAAGCTTGGCCGTGAATTAAGAGCAAAAGGTGTTGATGTAATTGATCTTAGTTTAGGCGAACCTGATTTTGATACACCAGAACATATAAAAGAAGCTGCTATAAACGCAATAAAAGATAATTGGAGTCATTATACACCTGTTGCAGGTTTTCCAGACTTGAGAGAGGCCGTTTGCACAAAGTTGAAAAGAGATAATAACCTTGATTACAAACCTGAAAATATAGTCGTTTCTACCGGGGCCAAACAAAGCCTGGCCAATACAATTTTTGCTTTAGTAGACGATGGTGAAGAAGTTATCATACCGACACCCTATTGGGTTACCTATAGTGAGTTAGTAAAAATGGCCAGAGGCAGGGTTGTTGAAATAAAAAGTTCAACAGAACAGGGGTTTAAAATTACTCCGGCACAATTGGAGGCTGCGATAACACCGCAATCAAAAGTATTTCTTTTTTCATCACCTTGTAACCCGAGCGGTGCAGTTTATAGCAAAGCAGAATTAGAAGGATTGGTGGCTGTGTTTAAAAAACATCCTGGCCTTTATATTATGGCCGATGAAATCTATGAGTATATCAATTTCGCTGGTAAGCATGAAAGTATTGCTCAGTTTGAAGCAATAAAAGATCGGGTAATAATTATCAATGGTTTGAGTAAGGGTTTCGCAATGACAGGTTGGCGATTGGGTTATATTGCAGCGCATACAGATATTGCAAAAGCTTGTGAAAAAGTGCAGGGGCAAATTACAAGCGGAACTTGTTCTATTGCGCAAAAAGCAGGTGTGATAGCATTAACAACAGATCTCAGACCTTCAATAGCAATGACAAAAGAGTTTACTAGAAGAAGGGCCAGGGTGCTTGAGATAGTAAAAAACATTCCGGGGATTATTTGTCCCGAACCAGACGGTGCTTTTTATATTTTCCCAGACGTTAGTTATTATTTTGGAAAAACTAATGGAGAGAACTCAATTTCAAATGCAGCAGATCTTTGTATGTATCTTTTAAATGTGGCTCATGTTTCTTCTGTAATGGGTGATGCATTTGGCGAACCAAAATGTGTTCGTTTCTCTTTTGCGAATAGCATGGAAAAAATTGAAGAAGGGTGGGAGAGAATCAAAGCGGCATTGGCAAAATTGAAATAAGTGTTATTTTTTTCTGGTAGAGAGGGTTAGTATTTCTTCATGAATTTTCAAAACTTGAGGGATCACTAACTCTTCATCATTATTCATAATTACAAAATCACACCGTTTCATTTTTTCTTCCTCATTCATCTGGCGATTAATCCTATTTACAACTTCGATTTCTGTAATTGCATCTCTTTGCATGACTCTTTTAATACGAATTGCCAGAGGAGCACTTACACCAATAAAATAATCAAGATGTTTTGCAGCATTACTTTCAAATAAAAGAGCAGCTTCTTTTATGATATAAGGAGATTTTTGTTTTGCCATCCATTCATTGGCATCATTAATGGTTAAAGGATGTGTAATTGAATTAAGCAGTGCTAATTTTTCTTTATCGCTAAATACAATGTTGGCAAGATATTTTCTGTTTAGTATTCCATCCAAATAAGTGCCTTCTCCAAAATACTTTATTAGTGACTTTTTAATAAACTCATTGGAATTCATCAATCGTTTGGTCGCATCATCTGCATAATAAACAGGAATGCCTAACGTTTCAAAAACTTTAGCCACAGTTGTTTTTCCACTGCCAATACCTCCAGTTAAACCAATCTTGAGCATAGTATTAATTACTTCACAAAATACAAATTCCAGATCTCAAATTAGAAACTGATGTTTCCTATTGAAATCTGGAAGTATTTTAAGATTTGAGAATATTACTTTTTTTCTACTGCTGGCTTGTTCAAAGCAGCAGTCCAATCCATACTGATGGCACTTCTTTCTATTTTTAAATAACTCCCGGGACTTACTTCAATTTGTAATGTGCCGTCCTCATTCGTTTTATAAATAGTGCCATGTATACCGGCAATAGTTACAATTTTATCACCTTTCCCCATGCCTTCTATAAATGTTTTCTGGTTTTTTGCCCTTTTCGCTTGTGGTCGAATAAAAAACATCCAGAAGACTAAGATCATTAACCCAAGAAAGACAAGCTGAATAGTGCCCCCAGATCCTCCACTTTTGGCTCCATCTCCACCAGGAGGTGTACAAGCTGAGAAAAATAGTAGTCCTGTAATTGCTAATAAATAGTTTATTCTTGATTTCATGTGTTTATTTTATTGTTTGCTATAATTTTTGTGTATTCACCATTACTGTAAATTCTAAATCATGACTACGGGAAGGCGTAGTATTAGCGTCTACAGTTATATGTTTTCTATTTTCTCCCGGTCTGGATTTACTATCAAATTTTGCTTTAATTACTCCCTCTTCACCTGGTGCAAAAGGTTGTTGTGGTGTTTCAGGAATAGTACATCCACAACTGGCAGTTACGTTTGCAATCACCAATGGTTTTGTACCTGTGTTTTTAAACCGAAAGGAAACTTCTACCTGAGCACCTTCATTCACAGTACCCATGGATAAAAAAGTTGAATCAAGCCATTGAATAGTGGTATAATTTGCTGTATCACCCATCAACTTAGCTTTTTCAGCTTGCGTTGTGCTATCGTTATTGGTTGCGTCACCGGCTTTTTTGTCTTCAGAAATACAAGCGGTAAGACCTGCAATAATAAATAGATAAAATAATACTCTTTTCATTGTTAAAATATTTAGTTCCTAAAGTTATCGGGATGCAAATGTAAAGGTTAGTTGAGTGCCTGACAAAATATCTCAAAACAGATTTACCAGAAATCAGCTCTTTTTGTATTCTGTTTTTTGCATATTTCCCTGTGTCACTAATTCTTTATGAATATTATCCAGTATTCCATTTACAAATTGACCACTTTGTTGAGTGCTATAATCTTTGGCCAGATCGATATATTCGTTGATTGTAACTTTAGGGGGAATAGTTTCGAAAAATAAAAATTCTGCCACTCCCATCTTCATCATAATCATATCAAGTTGTGCAATTCTTTCAGGATCCCAATTTTTTAATTTTGGCTTTATTATTTGCTGCAACATTTCATCTTTTTCTAATACAGTTTCCAATAAGTTTTTGGCAAAATCAGCTTTGTCTTTCGACATAATTTGCTTGAAATTAATTGAACCGGGTTTATGCAAATAACCAACCAATAGTTGTGTAATCATTTCGCCATCATCATCCCAATTAGAAAAATGTTCTTCAATATCCGAAACAAAATTTTCGTTGGCTAAGAGTAGGTCATTTAAAATAAACTCAACAATCAATGATTCTTCTTTCTTTTCTCTTGTCGGAGAAGCAATATATTTTTTATACTCAGCAGTCTCTTTGAGTTTGAAATAGATTTTTCTGATAAGTTCTTTATCAGCAGTTAGTTCAGGTTTATCATTTGAAAATTGTTCCTTTAATGCAGGGTCTTCTAAGATTTTCCAGAGTAATTCATTTCCTGCAATTTTTGTATTGGTTGTAAGGTCGTCGGCTGTTGGTAAATGCTTAGAAGCTTTCAAATGAGCATCTTTCTCCGCATAGCGGATTACTTCGGTCAAAAAATAAATAAGATAAACAAGGAGTGAACGGGATTGATCCAGATTTTTTTGCAAAATCCGGACAGATTTGCCGGGTTTATCATCTAATTCCAATGTAGATGCAGTATAAATGGTCTGCATTACTTTTACCCGGATATTTCTTCTACTAATCATGCTTAAGAGCTATTTCGAAAAGCGAAGATAACATAATTCCAATGTTTTGTGCTAACAAAAAAGCTGCCTTGCTAAGTCAGCGTTTTATATGAATATATTTTTACTGTTTTACAAATCGGATTGTTCTTTGTTCCCCTCATTCAGCAACCAAACGAATCGTATAAGTACCAGATTGGAATGTTGACATATTTATTTCTTCCTGATTGAACCCGATGAACCATTAACAGTTTTTTGATATACAAAGCTTCCTTTAATTTCAATAATATATAATTTCACGGTTTGCCTTTGAGCAACGCTGAAATTTAAAGTTGCTGAAGATAGTACTGGGTTAATCTTCTTAACTATGAATTGGGAACACTCAAATTTGACTATAGGGTATCAAGTTCCTGAAAATTTGTCCTGCCAACACAGTCAAATAATTTATTAAAGTCATTTTTTACTGCCAAAATGCTTTTTTTGACGTTTAAATAACCCGTGGCATATTATTAGCCGTACCTTTGCCGTCCCAAAATAATGGGAAAATAAATTCTAAAAACACTAAATCAATACAACTATGGCTAAAAAAGTAAGCGTTACCCCACTACATGACAGGGTAATTGTAAAAGCGGACGCTGCTGAAGAAAAATCATCTGGTGGAATTATCATTCCAGATACTGCAAAAGAAAAACCACAACGTGGAACTGTTATTGCTGCCGGACCTGGTAAAAAAGATGAGCCAGTTACAGTTAAAGCTGGTAATACTGTTTTATACGGTAAATATGCTGGTACAGAAATTCAAATCGATGGTCAAGACTACTTAATCATGAGAGAGTCAGATATTCTGGCTATTGTGTAAGTAAGTTTTAAACCTTGGGTTTATAGCAAAATTTATTCTTAAAACGATTAAATTTTAACTCGCTACTAAAATAATTTTAAAATCATTTCAAAAACAAAATACAATGGCAAAACAAATATTCTTCGATATTGATGCTAGAAATAAAATGAAAAAAGGTGTTGACACATTGGCCAACGCTGTGAAAGTAACTTTAGGGCCAAAAGGTCGTAATGTTGTAATAGAAAAGAAATTCGGCGCACCACAGGTTACAAAAGATGGTGTAACTGTTGCAAAAGAAATTGAATTGGAAGACCCAATCGAAAACATGGGTGCTCAAATGGTAAAAGAAGTAGCTTCTAAAACTGCAGATATTGCTGGTGACGGAACTACTACTGCTACTGTTTTGGCACAATCAATTATCAGCGAAGGCTTGAAAATGGTAGCTGCTGGTGCAAACCCAATGGATTTGAAAAGAGGTATAGATAAAGCTGTTTCGTTGGTTGTTGAAAACCTAAAAAGTCAAAGCCAGACTGTTGGTAATGATAGTAAAAAAATACAACAAGTAGCTTCTATTTCTGCAAACAATGACGAAACAATCGGAAAGTTAATCGCTGAAGCTTTTGCAAAAGTTGGCAAAGAAGGTGTTATCACAGTTGAAGAAGCAAAAGGAACTGATACAACAGTTGATGTTGTAGAAGGTATGCAATTTGACCGTGGTTATGTATCTCCTTATTTCGTTACCAATAGCGAAAAGATGCAAGCCGAATTAGAAAATCCTTACATTTTAATATTTGATAAAAAGATTTCTGCAATGAAAGACATTCTTCATATTCTGGAGAAAGTTGCTCAAAGTGGTCGTCCTTTATTAATAATTGCTGAAGATTTGGAAGGTGAAGCTTTAGCTACATTAGTAGTTAACAAACTTCGTGGTACTATTAAAGTAGCTGCTGTAAAAGCTCCAGGATTTGGTGATAGAAGAAAAGAAATGTTGACAGATATCGCTATTCTTACTGCCGGAACTGTTATCAGTGAAGAATTAGGTCACAAATTAGAAGGTGCTGATCTTACTTCTTTAGGCCAAGCTGCTTCTGTTACAATTGATAAAGACAATACTACTATCGTAGGTGGTAAAGGAAAGAAGGCAGATATTACTGCCCGTGTTAATCAGATCAAAGCACAGGTTGAAAACACAACTTCTGATTATGATAAGGAGAAGTTACAAGAACGTCTTGCTAAATTAGCTGGTGGTGTTGCTGTTTTGTATATAGGTGCCGCTACTGAAATGGAAATGAAAGAAAAGAAAGACCGTGTAGATGATGCTTTACATGCAACAAGGGCTGCTGTAGAAGAAGGTATTGTCCCCGGTGGTGGAGTTGCTTATATCCGTGCCATTCAAAGTCTCGATGCGAAAGTCAAAGGACAGATTGCTGATGAGCAGACTGGAATGGCAATCGTTCGCCGTGCTTTAGAAGAGCCAATTCGTATATTGACGTCTAACGCTGGTATTGATGGTTCTATCGTTGTTCAAAAAATTAAAGAAGGAAAAGCTGATTTTGGTTTCAATGCCCGCACAGAAGTGTATGAGAATATGTTCAAAGCTGGTGTAATAGATCCAACTAAAGTAAGCCGTGTAGCATTGGAAAATGCCGCATCAATTGCGGGAATGTTGTTAACAACAGAAGCTGTTGTAGCAGATAAACCAAAGAAAGAGGAAGCTCCTCATTCTCATGGTGCGCCTGATATGGGTGGCATGGGATACTAATACATAACTTGTTGAATAGATTTGTTCTTTAAATCCTGTTTCTTAAAACGAAACAGGATTTTTTATTTAATTAATTGTTTTTAAAAAGCTTTTTTCTCTAATTTTATGCGGTTAAGTTGGCTCTGTATAATGGAAAGTTAATTCGCATACTCCAACAAATTCTTTAATTTAAAAATTGAATATGAGAAAAATTTACAAATTTTCTTTGGTGACTTTTTTTGCTTTTATCCTAACAAATAACTTGTTTGCCCAAAACAATTTTTTTACCAATGTTGGAAAAAATGTGACGGTACAAACAAGTGGGCAAAGAGAAATTTTTCCGCAAAAATTTAATGCCTTTTCAATGGATGTGCAAGGAATGAAATCATTCCTTTGGTCGCTACCGGCTGAAAAAAATATTGCTCCAAATCGAAGTAATGCTCCCATTATGGAAATTCCAATGCCAGATGGCTCCTCTGCAAAATTCAAAGTATGGGAGAGTAGTATAATGGAACCTGGACTAGCAGCAAAGTTTCCAGAGATGAAACAGTTTTTAGGACAGGGTCTTGATGATCCCTATGCTACTATACGATTTGATTATAACCCTTATACTGGTTTACATGGTCAAATCTTATCTGCTAAAACAGGCAGAGTGTTTATAGATCCGTTTGCAAATGGCGATTTAGGTATATATATGAGCTATTTTGGAAAAGATGCACTCTCCCCAGATCGTTTTGTTTGTAGTACTGAGCAATTAGATTATCCACGAACAGAAAATACAAATCTTACTGAAGCAGCTTGTCTTGGAACGAACCTGCGAACTTATCGTCTTGCGTTAGCCTGTACAGGAGAATATGCAGTAGCTGTAAATGGTCCAACGCCCACAGTTCCTGGTGTAGCAGCGGCCATGTTAACAGCTGTAAATAGAGTAACAGGTGTTTATGAAAATGAAGTAGCTGTTCGGCTTACATTAATTGCCAATAACAACCTATTGATTTATTTGGATGGTACTACTGATCCTTACACAAATAATAATGGAGGTACAATGTTAAGTCAGAATATTTCCAATATTAACACTGTAATTGGAAGTGCAAATTATGATATCGGCCATGTGTTCAGCACCGGCGGTGGTGGAGTTGCTTTTCTTGGTTCTGTTTGTGGAGCCAGTAAAGCAGGTGGAGTTACCGGTTTAACGAATCCAGTGGGTGATCCTTTTTATATTGATTATGTAGCACATGAAATGGGTCATCAATTTGGCGGTAATCATACTTTTAATAGTACTACTAGTTCTTGTGGGGGTGGTAACAGAAATGGATCAACTGCCTATGAAGTGGGAAGCGGTACCTCTATTCAGGCATATGCCGGAATTTGTGGGTCTGATAATATTCAACCCAATAGTGACCCTGTTTTTCATGCTATTAGTTTTGATGAAATTAGTAACCACATTAATGGAGCGGGTAATTGTGCTGTACAATCACCTACAAATAATACGCTACCTGTAATCGCACCATTACCTGCTGGTTATACAATTCCAATTAACACACCGTTTACATTAAGTGGTACTGCAACAGATGCTAATGGAGATGCACTTTCTTATTCGTGGGAGGAAATGGATTTAGGACCAGGTGGCGCATGGAATTCTGGGGCTACAAGTACAACTGCTCCTTTATTTAAATTGAGAGTGCCTAAAACCACTGGAGATAGAACTTTTCCTGATATAGCTGTTATACTTGCAGGATACCCGGCTAACCCGGCTGCAACTTTAGGCGGATTAAAAGGTGAAACATTACCAACTGTAGCAAGGGATATGAAATTTAGATTAACAGTAAGGGATAACCGTGCAGGTGGCGGTGGTGTTGTTTCAAGTGGCACGTTAGGTTGTCAAAGTTCAACTCCATTAATTGTTACAACAGCAGGAACAACTCCTTTTACTGTAACTGCTCCAAATGGTGGAGAAAATTATCCTGGCGGAAGTTCACAAACTATTACCTGGAATAATGCTGGTACAAATGCAGCTCCATTTAATGTTGCTAATGTAAAAATAACTTTATCTACAGATGGAGGATTAACGTATCCAACAGTTATTGCTGCGAGTACTCCAAATGATGGTTCTGAAAATTTGGTAATTCCTGCTATTACTACTACCACTGCAAGAATCAAGATTGAAGCAATTGGAAATATTTTCTTTGATATTTCAAATGCAAACTTTACAATTGCCATACCTACAAACGGATTTACATTTAATAGTCCGGCAGTTGTATCAGCTACTTGCCCGGCGCCAAATGTAATGACATCAGGCAACCTTACTGCAACTTTCACAGGCACATTTAATAACCCAGCTAGTGTTATCAATCTTACTGGTGTTGTTGCTCCTGCTGGTCCTATAGTTAGTTTTAGTAACACGGTACTTACAGTTGCGTCTCCATCCAGTACTGTTTCACTTACTGGTATGGCTGCTCTAAGTCCTGGTTCATATACAGTAACAGTAACCGGTATCGGAGTTGGTACTGGTGCAGTTACTCAAACTAGAGATATCACTTTCACTATCAATCCAGGAACAGGTCCTTCCA
>JAHEMM010000134.1 GCA_024643655.1 Chitinophagaceae bacterium
AAAAAAACAACTTTAAACTAAATGAAACTAAACGAGCCTCATTCAAAAAAAGTGCGGAAGCAAAAATAAATATGAATAAAGTATTAAACCTCTATGACTTATTATATAAAAAAAGAGAGACCTGCGCCCCTCTTTTTTATTTTGCTATGTTAATTTTTTTTGATTTAAAATCCACTAACATTTAAACGACCACCTGTTACGCACTTCCCACTTAAAGAGGACGTAGCTGTTGCACTAGATAAAATTGCTGATTTTATAGCACTAGCACTGGCTCCAGGATGGGTTGAAGCATACAAAGCAGCAGCTCCAGATACATGAGGTGTAGCCATTGATGTTCCATTATATGAACCATAAGAAGATGTAATAGTTTTCCCTCTTCCACCAGGCAAAGTAGAGTAAATACCAGAACCCGGAGCTCCAATATCAACTGAAGCAGAGCCATAATTTGAATAACTGGCAATGGCACCTGATGAAGTTAAAGCAGCTACTGAAATAATATTGCTGTTTGTATAGCCAGCCGGATAACTTGGTGTAGCGTCAATATTATTACCATCATTTCCTGCGGCAGCAATAAAAAGAATACCGGCAGTATTAGCTCTTTCAATGGCATCATATAATGCCTGGGAATAACCCCCTCCACCCCATGAATTGTTGGTTGCAACAATATTTAAACCTAGTGTTTTAAGATCCGTAAAATAATCTACCGCTTTGATCGCATTGGCAGTTGTACCTCCACGTCTGCCAAGAAACTTTGCAGAAATCATTTTTACATTCCAGTTAACACCCGCCACACCTATTCCATTTCCTCCTTTCGCACCAATGGTTCCAGCTACATGGGTTCCATGATCATCTCCTGTTCCATCAAATGTGGAGTTATTATTACCGTCAAAATCCCAACCATAATTATCATCTATAAATCCATTCCCATCATCATCAATACCATTTCCGCCGGTTTCATTAGGATTGCCAAAATTATCTTCCAAATCTTCATGAGAATACATAGCACCTTCATCAATGATTCCTACATACACCGTAGCAGAACCTGTGTGTCCTGCTGCCCAAGCTACCGCAGCCTGACTGCCATATGTATTGGCGGGTGATGTTGATGTTCCATACATGCCCCATAAAGAGCCGTTTGAAAAATAAGTATCATTTGATGTTGCAGCATGATAATAAACATAATTAGGTTCAGCATATTCTATGCTTGCATCACTTTTTAATCTTTCAATTGCATCATATACATTCATTGATGTATGAACAAGATAGACACCATCTGATTGGCCTGAACGTTGCATTGTTTTTGTAAAAATGAGCTCTTGAATAGAACCATTTATTAACGCTAATGAATTTGTCTGATTTCGTTGCCCGACATTTCCATTGAATTTTATTATTAATTCATTGGGAACAATTTCTCTAGCATGTGTCTGTACGAAAGTAGACGAATTGTCCAACGTTGCCTGATCATCAGCAGCAATATCCTGAACACTTTTTGTACATGCAGAAAATATTATCATTGATAATATTCCCCAAAAGAATAATGCTTTTTCAGAAAGCAAAAAATAATTTTTTTTCATGGTATGTTTTTAAAAATTATAAAATTGAACCCTAAACTACATTTTTTTATAATATAGAATCAATTTAATCTCACTTTTTCGTTCCAAAGTTTAAGTAACTTGAGTTTTTATTGAGTAATTTTACTAATTTGTATGCAATAGTTGACATAGAAACTACCGGAAGTTATGCTGCGGCAAATGGCATTACCGAAATATCCATCCATGTATTTGATGGAGAAAAAGTAATTGAAAAATTTGAAACACTTATCAATCCGGAACAACCCATCCCCTATTTTATCCAGGCGATGACCGGTATTAATGACAAAATGGTAGCATCAGCACCGACCTTTGCAACAGTTGCTGAAAAAATTTATACATTACTATCCGGCAAAGTTTTTATTGCGCATAATGTAAACTTCGATTATTCATTCATTAATGCACAATTAAAAAATGCGGGTTATGATCTGAATAGTAAAAAACTATGCACAGTAAGATTAAGTCGAAAAATATTTCCGGGTTTTCAATCCTATAGCCTTGGCAAACTCTGCGACTCGCTTGGCATTTCTATTACAAACCGACATAGAGCCGGCGGAGACACGGCAGCAACAGTAAAATTGTTTCAACTTTTATTACAACACGATAAAGAGCAGCATATACAAAAAGCGCTGCTTCGAAATTCGAAAGAAGCAATTCTTCCTCCCAATGTTCCAAAAGAAGACTTTGACAAACTACCTTATACACCGGGTGTTTACTTTTTTCATAACGAAAAAGGTAAAATAATTTATATCGGTAAAGCAAATAATATACGTTACAGAGTAAACAGTCATTTTAGTAATAACTCGAAAGGAAGGCAGAAACAAAATTTCATGAAGTATGTGCATGCTATAAGCTTTGAAACTTGTGGTACTGAATTAATGGCTTGTATTCTGGAATCGACAGAAATAAAAAAAAGGTGGCCGCTTTTTAATTCTTCGCAAAAAAGATGGGAAGATGTGTATGGCATTTATGTTTATGAAGATCAAAATGGTTATTTACGACTTGCGATAGATAAAAACAGAAAACGATTGAACCCGGTTTATACATTTCATTATTTAGTAGATGGCCATTCCATTATCAGAAAGCTGATAAAAGAGTTTAATCTATGTCCAAAACTTTGTTTTTTGCAAGACAATAATCAACAATGCGCTGGTATTGTAGATGAACATTGCTTTGGTGCTTGTGAAAAAAGGGAGCCCCCTGAAATGTATAATGAAAGAATAGTTGAGGCGGTTGCTAGTTTTAAAAAAGAACCCTCCTATATTATAAAAGATAAAGGATTAAATGGTGATGACCAATCATATATTCTTGTCATAAATGGCAACTTTTTTGGGATGGGATATGTACAAAAGGATGTACCAATAACGAATATTGATACGCTAAAGGAACAGCTTACGATGTACAAAGAAAATAGCTTTATTCGAAACCTGCTTTATGGATATACCATTCGATATCCTGAAAAAATCATTAGCATAGATCATTGAGCATTTAACCGGTCCATATAAAATCATGGCTAAGTGGTATTTGTGAAAACACATTTGTAGCTTCTGGTGGAGGAACCATCAGTTTTCTTAGTTTCATATCCATAAAAGCACCATCTATGGTAATAATTGCTCCAATTGTTTCATCATTCTTCATTATTGTATGCCGGATGGACCATCTTGAATAATCTTTTCGGGAAGATGCTATTTCAATCGAAATAGTAACCGGGTCACTTAGTCTGATTTCTCTTTTAAATACACATTCTTCTCTAAAAAGTATCGGGCCAAAACCAAGTTTTTGCATTAATTCCGTAGTTAGGCCATATTTTTCGAAATATGCAACCCGGCATAGTGAGCCCCAGTCATAGTAAGCTGAATGCCTGACATGGAAGATGGGATCAAGATCGGACCAACGAACCTGGATAGGTAAACTGAAATTTGTCATTTACTTCACTTTTACGGGTGAAATTAATTGAATTAAGGTATGCATTTTCAATATTCAAACTGTATTTTCGCACACTTATATTTTATCGAAACCTCAATAAAAAAATTATGAAATTCAATTTAAAACTCTTGTCAATACTTGCAATTGCCGGAACATTTTGCAGCCCTCAAAAAAAAGCTGCGGCAGAAACGCCAATTAAGAATGCAAATAAAAGTCTGAGTATTAATGTCATCAAAGACACTATCCCACTAAAGAATATTGCCGACTCTGCCAGCTATGCTGTAGGGGTAAGTGTAGCCAATTTTTATATGCAACAGGGTATAAAGACTTTTAATACTGATTTAGTTGCTATGGCCATCAATGATATCATGGCGGGCAAAACAACTTTATTGGATGATGCTACTGCTAATATGGTTATGAATAACTATATGAGCAAAATGCAGGCTGAAAAATCTAAACCAAGAATTGATTCAGGTGCTGCTTTTCTGGCACAGAATAAAATGAAACCGGGAGTAATAACCACTGCAAGTGGCTTACAATATGAAATAATAACTGCCGGTACAGGTATTAAACCAACCTTGGCTGATACTTTTGTTTGTAATTACAGAGGAACTTTTTTAAATGGAGAAGAATTTGATGCTTCGGCCAGAAGAGGACAACCTTTAACACACCCGGTTAATCAGGTTATAGAAGGCTGGAAAGAAGGAATACAATTGATGCCTGTGGGTTCAAAATATAAATTGTATGTGCCTTATAATATTGGTTATGGAGCTTTCGATTATAATGGCATTCCTGGAGGATCGCTATTAATTTTTGATATTGAATTACTGGATGTAAAAAAAGGATAATTACCGAAAATATTTAATCCTATTTAAATAGCCATAGTATACTCGTTATACTGTGGCTATTTTTTTATACCCTTAAAGTCTTGCTCTTGTAAGCAATAAACATATTAATAGTAAATAGATATTTAACGGTTAAATTAATACTTTGCTAGTTTAAGATTGAATTTACTTCTGCATTAATTGAACCGTATTAACTCTTTGTCGAAATCACTTTCTTTCTATAAATCCTTTTACTCTAATTTACTCAACTTCATACACCATAAAAAAAGGGGACAGCAATAAAGCCATCCCCCTAGGTTTTTCTGAAAAAAACCCTGAGCATTTATCGTTTATTCACTACGACTTTCATCACAGACTGTTCACCGGTTTCTGGTACAAACACCCGAAGGCTGTATACACCCGGTAGCAGGTTATCGATAGTAATATTGTTATTAGAAATTCCGCTTATTTGCTTAACAGTTCTGCCACTCATGTCGGATACTGTTATAGTGCGGGTTACTGATGCATCATCAAATACTACATTTACTTTTCCATCAGCTGTTGGGTTTGGATAAACGATGATCTTACCAATTTGTCCATCACCTTTTACTGAACGGATATCACTGTATTTTGATTTACTATCAATATCTACTTGTTTAATTCTGTACTGGCTAATACCTTTTGTATTATTCAAATCAATGTACTGATAAGAAAGATCGCTGCTGCTATTACCATTTGGCGCCTGAGACGGTACAAA
>JAHEMM010000135.1 GCA_024643655.1 Chitinophagaceae bacterium
TTCTAATTCATATTTTATAAACTTAAGAGCGCAGCAAACATAGAATCTGCTTTCATTTCATACCCTTTCAACAAAGCAGTCTTTACTATTTTTAAATGATGATGTTCTTCCAGGTATTTCACTTGCTCTTCATTTTCTTTTTTAAACACCGAACAAGTTATATAAAGAAGATAGCCACCGGGTTTCAAATATTTGATGATATTGTCTAAAATACTTTTTTGTAATTTGTTGTATCCCTCAATTTTATCATTTTCGAAATAGTACAATTGCTCCGGAGTGCGGCTCCAGGTGCCGCTTCCACTACAAGGTACATCAGCGATAATAAGATCAAATGGACTTCCTGAAATTGCAATAGCTGATTTAGTTAAATCAGCTTTTTCTATTCTATAGTTTTGCATACCAGCAGCTGCAAATCGCTTCCTGAGGTTGAATAAAATATTCTCCCGTATATCACTTACAGTTAATTGAATATCACCCAGCACATCTTTAGCTAAAATAGATTTGCCACCACTTGCTGCACAACAATCCCAGACATTTTTAACTTTACTATCAATATTTAATGGGAAAAAATCGGCTATTCTCTGTGAATTATAATCCTGTATGACAACTTCATTGTCTATTGCTAACACTTGATCTACTTTTACTGCATTCTCTAAAGACAAACAGTTATTATTTACAGAAGTAAAATTTATTGCTGCTTTCTTTAATTTCATTTTCACATCTCTTTCTTTTCCAGGTCTTATTCTAAGAAAGAAATCAGGCTGTATTAAAAAAGATTCGGTAAACGTTTCCGGATACAGTCCTTCGCTGCATTCTTCTAAAAAAGGGAATATATTTTGGACTGCTAAATTCTTATCGATCAGCTGTAGTTTTTCTTTTGGCTGTAATGCAACTGCATCACCCCATGCTGGTTTCAGAAAAGAAAGGATCTCATTTTTTTGAGCCGAACATAAAAACAAGCCAGCTACGATCTTTTCTTCAATTGAAAATTGAGAAAACAATTTGCCTGTTCTAAAAAAGCAATAACAAAGATGGGATATCTGTTTTCGATCCTTACTGCCATATTTTTTATTAGCAGCAAAGGTCTTTTTCAGAAACCCGGCGAATGGCTCCTCTCCTTTATAGGCTGAAAGAATGGTAACTGCGGTATTAAGATATGAATGAAAACGGCTCACACCACAAGATAGAAAAGTATAAGGTTATTTTCTCTTTGAAAAATTGTTATTAATTTAGTAAATGCCTGGCCCAAAGAAATTATTAATTATATTTTTATCCCTCTGCTTTAAATTTACTACAGCACAGGGACCTTCAATTCAAACTTATACGATTCAGGATGGACTTGTTGAAAACTATATACGGAAAATATATCAGGATAAAAGGGGATTTATCTGGATCGGAACCTGGGAAGGGTTAAGCAGATATGATGGCCATAGATTCACAAATTTTTCTACAACAAATGGACTCTCCAACGATCTGGTTAATGATATCATGGAGTATGAAGACCAAATGTTCATTGCACTTAACGATGGCTCTGTAGACATTATCAAAAACAATGTAGCGATCAGATATCAAAAGTTCCCGTTTGCAATAAATAAGTTTACTAAATTACCAAATGGTAAAATTATTAATCCGACTGACGAAAATGGTTTCTATGAATTCAATAAAGGGAAATATATAAAGCCCCCCCAGCAAAATCCAAAGTTAAACGCTCAATTTGTTGTACCATTTAATGACAGTATGCTTTTAAGTGTAAATGAAGGCATGTCAGAATTAACATTATTGACAAACAATTACAAGCAGGTTTCAACAGCCGCTGTTGCTAAGATCACTTTGAAGATTTATGAAATTTATAAGGATTCATATAATAGAATATGGCTTTGTACAGAAACCGGTTTGTGGTTAATTACATATAATTCACTTAGTAATACAATAAGTTTAAATCATCCCTCCACAGCAGTTATAGCAAAAGAAATGGTAAACATCCCAACCTATTCAATACTTGAATCAGACGATGGGGGATACTGGATTGGCAATCAAAATGGACTTACTCGTTTAATCTCTTCTGAAGATTATGCTAAATTTTCTGAAAATGACGGTTTCCCAAATTCAAAAATCACTACTTTATTTTCAGATAGAGAAAAAAATATATGGGTCGGAACATCAAAAGGGCTTATAAAAATTGTCGCCCGAAATAAAATTCACAATAGAACTTCTTTATTGACCTTAACATCCGGTTCTTTACTATCAGTTACAAAATTAAAAGATGGAAAACTCTTGCTTAATATTAATAATACAACAAGACATCCCATACTATTTAATACTGATACAAAAAAGATGGAGAATATTTCAGATCAACGTTCGTCTAATCCTTTGATTTATTTTCCTGAGAGTGATCCACTTCTTTTTTATAATAAAGATGGTTTTTACGGATATAATAACACTCATAAAAAAATATATCCTCTTCTAAAAAGAGATGTTTCACAAAATTTTCTTTATGTTGGCAGTGGCACTTCTGATGGACTTGGCAATTGCTTTTTTGGCCTTTCAAATGAAATTGGGGTATTTTCCGGCAAAAAATTATTAATAAAAACCCTTACCCCGGATATACGAATAACTACGATGAAATTAATAAAGCCGGGGAGTCTATGGATTGGCACCTGGTCAAAAGGATTATTAAGGATCGACTATACATTAACAAACGATAGTTTTGATTTTAAGATCAGAAATTTTTCTCAATTTATTTCAGATAGCTCTATCCGAAGTCTTCATATAGATACTAAGAATAATATTTGGGTTGGCACCCGAAATAAGGGCTTATTCAAACTTATGCCTGATTTAAATGATAATTATAAAATAGCAACTTTTGATAAAAATTCAGGACTTAGTTCAAATTATATTTCGGCTATTGCAGAATCTGAAAATGGTGATATCTGGTTAGGAAGCCGTTTTGGTTTGGATAAAATGATAAAAACAACAAGTGGTTACAGGGTATTTAATTTTAGCAAAATAAATTATTTCATTGGTCTTGTATCAGATATTGCTCCAGTAGGAAAAAATGAGTGGTGGTGTATTATTAATAATAATCTGGTTCAATTTACAGATGATTTTCTTGATCAAACGAAAGCAATCTCTCCAGTGATTACAAATATCAGATTAAGCAATACAAATGAACAAAAAATCATATTTAATCCTGATACAACGATTTCATTACCCTTTTCAAAAAACAAAGTACAATTTGAATTTAGTGCCCCTGGCTATATCAATGAAAAGCAAATACAGTATAGCTTCAGATTAATTGGTGGAAACGACAGCACCTGGAGCGATCCTAGTAACATCCATGAAGTTTCTTATGCTAGTTTACAACCCGGTAAGTATAAATTTGAGGTACGAACACTTGGTTGGAACAATCAATATAGTATGCCTGCTATATTTAGCTTTAATGTACTTTCTCCGTTCTGGCAAACATGGTGGTTCTATACCCTTTGCATTATATTAATTATCGCATTTTTCTATGCACTTTACCTTTACCGGCTAAAACAAATTCTTAAAGTACAGACTGTACGTAACAGGATTGCTACAGATCTTCATGATGACATCGGTTCCAATCTTACCAATATTGGCATTTTAGCAGAACTAACAAATAAAAATCTTACTAATCAAACCGAAGCCGCTAAATATCTAAATCGAATTGCTGAAGAAATCAATGATTCCGGTCAGGCATTGGATGATATAATCTGGAATATTAATAGCAAGAACGATACACTGAATGAAATGATAATTCGGATGAGAAGATATGCCGCAGAATTATTTGACCATACCTCTACTATTTGCAGCCTGACTTTGATGCCAGGAATTGAGAACATTAAAATTGGGATGGAACAACGGAGGGATATTTATCTTGTATATAAAGAATCATTAAATAATATTTACAAACATGCTGCTGCAAAAAATGTAGAAATTGAACTTAACTATGTCGGACAACAAATAAACTTATTGATTCGTGATGATGGTATTGGTTTCAATACAAATAGGGAGTCGCATCGCAATGGAATAAAAAACCTGAAGAAAAGAGTAGAAAAATGGAATGGTAGTATTGTGATAAAATCCGGAAAAGAAGAAGGAACATCTATTCATTTAGAAATGCCTTTAAGCTGACTACTCAAATGAGTAATCTTTGAAACAAAATACTTTTTTAAATTGTGCTCCTGATAAATATGAAATTTACAAGCATTAGTTAACGAAAATTGAATTTAATATTTTAAAACCATGCCTGATAAAATCGTCATTTTTGAGGACAATGACCAGTTAAGAGAATCTCTTGTTGCACTTTTCAGGGGTATGGACAAATTTGAGATCACCGGAGATTATAATAATTGTATGGAAGCTGCTAATATTGCCAGAGTGTACAAACCTGATGTGGTACTGATGGATATAGATTTGCCGGGACAAAGTGGGATTGAAGGTGTAAGACTGATCAAAGAAGCAAGACCAGAAACAGCTATTATCATGTATACCGTTTTTGAAGATGCCGAACGGCTATTTCAATGCTTATGCGCCGGAGCTAATGGCTATCTGCTAAAAAAAACACCACCTGCCCGGTTAATAGATGCTATTGAAGAAGTATTAACAGGTGGAGCACCTATGAGTCCCTCTATTGCTCACAAGGTCTTGGAAAGTTTTCAGAAAAATAAATCCAACCGCTATAATTTAACCACCCGGGAAGTTGAAGTGCTACAATTACTTACTCGTGGATTCAGTACGAAAATGATAGCAGCAGAATTAAAAATTGCATTTGATACTGCCCGGTACCACCTCAAAAACATCTATCAGAAACTACATGTCAATTGCGGTAAAGAAGCTATTGCAAAAGCTTTGAGTGAGCACATTATCTGAAAGCCGTTATATCCTGCATTTATTTTAAGTATCTAGCCTACTCAAATTGGGGGTTTTCAATAGAAAACATCTCCTCTACATTTACCTATAGTTACTGCTGAAAGAACAAGAACAGGGCTATAGTAAGTTTTTTCTTTTTTACACTAATTAGATTTATGATGTATTATAAAATATTGGGTTATTCAAGTTAGATAGTAAACC
>JAHEMM010000006.1 GCA_024643655.1 Chitinophagaceae bacterium
CGGGCAAGTCCTTCCTGTACACTATTGATAACCGCTAGTTCCGCTGTTCGTTGTTCTGTTTCTTTCAGTAAACGGGTGGTTTCATCAAAGAGTCTTGCATTCTCTAATGCCACACTCATACTATTAGCTAATGTTTCTAATAAACGAACATCAGATTCACTAAATGCATGTTCAATTTCATTATTTTGCAGACTGATATAACTATTGACTTTTTCGCCAATGATCAAGGGAACAAAAACGGCTGATTTGGTCATATTAGTTCCAGGAAGAGTTTTCAAGCCGAACTTCGCATATGCCTCTTCATAATTTGAATTGATGACAATTTTTTGTTGTGTTATAACCAAGTGCTGTCTTAATTTGTCATAAGGTCGTGCAGCCAGATAAAACCTTTCGCCATCTTCAATTAAATATTTGAAATGTTCTGTTGCTGTTTCATGGTCAAAGTTTGCTATTATAACAGCTTGTGCTTTAAATAAATCCCGGATTCGGTTTCCAATAAGGTCATAAATAGCCTGCATGTCCAATTCTTTCGCTAATCCTTCTTGAACACTATTAATTACACCCAACTCTGCTTTTTGCTGTTCTGTTTCTTTTAGTAGTCGTGTTGTTTCATCAAAAAGACGGGCATTTTCCAAGGCTACCCCCATACTATTGGCTAAAGTTTCCATCAACCTGACATCAGATTCGCTAAAGGCATTTTCCCGGTCGATATTTTGCAAGCTTACATATCCTGTTACTTTTTCGCCAATTACAAGGGGAACATATAAAGCCGATTTAGGAGATTCAGTGCCTGGAACTTTTTTCATGCCAAAGGCTACTGCTACATCATCGAAATTTTTATTAATGAATACTTTTTCTTTTGTTTGAATCAGATGTTTTCTCAATGTATTCAATGGTCTGGGTACCGGATTATATCGTTCGCCTTTTTCAATCAGATAATGGATAGCTTCCATTTCATTTGCATGGTCGAATGTAGCAATACCAACTACCTGTGCGTCAAAAAGCTCCCGGATACGATCTCCTACCATATCATAAATAGCCTGAATGTTTAATTCAGTAGCCAACGCTTCCTGCACACTGTTGATAACAGCGAGTTCAGCTGTTCGCTGTTCTGTTTCCTTAAGTAACCTCGCATTTTGCAAAGCTGAACTCATACTATTAGCTAATGTTACCAGCAGCCTTATATCAGAATCGTTAAAAGCATTTTCTTTATCAACATTTTGAAGGCTTATATAGCTGGTGGCTATTTCATTAGTTATAAGGGGGACAAATACTCCTGATTTCATGTATTTTGTTCCGGGTAATACATCTTTTCCAAACCAACTAAATGCTTCTTCCGTAGTATTTATAACAACTTTTTCTTTTGAATCTATAAGATGTAATCTTAATTTATCAAATGGTCTTGGATTAAGAGTAAACTTTTCACCATTCTCTAATGCATAATGAAAATTTTCATTTCCATCTTCATGATCAAAAGAGGCAATGATTACAGCCTGAGCATCAAAAAGTTCCTGAATTTTATCTCCAACCAGATCATAAATGGCCTGCATGTCCATTTCTTTCACTAGTGCCTCCTGAACACTATTAATCACGGATAATTCCTCGCCTTGTTGCAACAGCGCAGCAGTTTTTTCAGCTAATAATTTTTCAAGTTCTGCAATACGTAATTCGTCTTTAACCATACGATTAAGAGTTTTAAAATATTTATGGTTAATCAATCAGGACTAATATTGGTAGTCTTCAAATGTGCGGAGAAAATGATAATTCTTAGAAATGATATCCTTAAATATAGATAAAATCTTCAGAACATCAATCGGATTTTGCCATCAAATTTTATAAATTTAATTACGGATCTATCTATATAATAGGTGAGGATTTTAGGATGATGATGATAAAAAAGAATGCCGGGAATGGATTTTAGGTATAACTTTTTAGCTTAGCCGGAAAATTGATTCAGGATTACTCAAATTTCAATAAGTACAAAAGGTTAAAATTAAGAGAGTGAACAACTCCAGATCAGTTGATATGGATCGGTTTTGCCTTTTACACAAGTAAAAAGAAAGGCTGTAATAAATGGCATGTTTATTCTTTCTTCAGTTGTTTCAGTATCTGTGGGGAAATCGATGGCCATTGTACCGCTTACATAGGTTTCGGTAGATGATGTTTCCAGTGCTTTAAAACCGGGAGGCATTTTTTCATTACCAAAACCTATTTCATAACGGCGATATGCTAACTGCTCTACCAGGTTTTGTAAAAATTCAGGTTGATCAAATGCGGCTGAAATGTGTAGATTCTGTTTCATAACAAGGCGATTTTAACATTCGACCCTGTTCTTTCTGCACTTTACCATTTCATCCACTCAGGGACTTTTATTCATCTACGTATTAGATGCAGAAACTGCCTTAATTACTTATTAAGAGAATGTGAAAGTTTAGGTTTGTAAAGGATCTGATTTACAAAATAAGTTCAAATGTATCTCCATCAAACAATCCTTTATCACTCAACTTCAAATGCGGAATCACCAGCAAGGCCATAAATGATAAGGTCATAAAGGGGGAGCCAAGGGTTGAACCTAATTCTTCTTTGGTCATTTTATCAATAATGGTATAGTCGGTAGCAATTTTGTATCCATCTTCATTACTCATCAGGCCTGCAACAGGTAAGCCAAGCACCATTTCTTTAGTATTACTTACAGCACTTATTCCGCCCTTTTTTTCTATTACTAAGTTTACTGCTTTACTTATACTTTCATCGTCAACGCCAACAGCTACGATATTATGACTATCATGTGCGACTGAAGAGGCTAATGCACCTTGTTTTAATCCAAAATTCTTAATCAAAGCTTTAGCAACCGGAGCATTTGCATATCTGTTTACAACTACGATCTTTAAAATATCGTTTTCCGTATCGCTTATAATTTTCCCTTCCGAAACTTTTGGAGTTAATAAAATTCTGTTAGTAATCAGTTGTCCATCGAGTGCTTCAATTACAGAAATTTCTTTTTCATTATTCCATATTAGTTCAAAGTCATTCAATTCTTTTTTAGTACAAGAGAAATTGTTGATGACTCCCGACATTTGACAATTGATTAATGTCTTTCCATTTTCAGCTACCAACTCACCATTGATGAAAGTTTTTATTACATCAAAATTTATGAGATCTTTTACAATTATAAAATCAGCAGCATCTCCCTCTCTTAATAAGCCAACGTCTAACTTATAATGATTGACTGGATTAACACAGGCTGCTTTTAGAATTTTAAAAATGTCAATTCCTTTTGCAAGGGCCCTTGCACAAAGTTGATTGATATGTCCTAACACTAAACTATCAGGATGTTTGTCATCGCTGCAAAACATCATCATATCTGAATGATTATGTAATAGATCTACTAAAGCATCAAAGTTTTTAGCTGCACTACCTTCGCGGATGAGGATCTTCATTCCGTATTGTAATTTGTTTAGAGCTTCTTCGGCTGTAAAGCATTCATGATCGGTATAAATACCTGCATCTATATACTGTTTCGCTTTTTCTCCAATCAATCCAGGCGCATGGCCATCAACTGGTTTACCCAATTTTTGTGCAGCCGCTATTTTTTTCATTACCTCTTCATCTTTGAAAAGTACACCGGGGAAATTCATCATTTCACTCAGATATTTTATTTCATCCCTTTGTAACAGATTCGCTACATCTTCTGAATTTAAAGCTGCACCTGCTGTTTCGAATAGGGTAGCTGGAACACAACTTGGTGCGCCGAAATTGAATTTGAAAGGAACAGTTTTGCCATTTTCAATCATAAATTCAACACCTTCCATCCCACATACATTGGCAATTTCATGCGGGTCGCTAACGGTTGCCACAGTGCCGTGTACAACGGCAAGTCTTGCAAACTCTGAAGGGACCAGCATTGAGCTTTCTATGTGTACATGACTATCAATAAAGCCAGGAAGAATATAGCCGGTAGATTGATCGGGTAATTCGGGGAGCCTGGTAATTGTCTGAATTTTGCCATTGTTTATAATAATCTCAGCCGGGAAAATCGTTTGATGATGCACATCAACCATAGAGCCGGTAATAATATTTTGAACATTCATCTTGTTTTTTTGTTAGTTCACACTAAAATAATCAAATGATGATTAAAAGAATTTAGATTTGTCTGATAATCATCAAAACTAAAATTATCAACATGAAAAAAATATTACTGGTTTGTCTTTTAGGCTTTACTACACTTTTCGCTCAGGCACAAACTGTAGATGAAATAATTGCAAGCCATATTAATGCTATAGGGGGAGCTGAAAAAATTGCTTCTATTCAAACGGTGTTCATGAATGGTTCGATTAATGTTCAAGGATTTGACATTAATGTAACAGTTAATGTTTCAAATGGAAAAGGATATCGTACAGATATTGCTGTTCCCGGTATGGGCGAAGGTTTTCAGATTTATACGCCAACAAAGGGGTGGAGTTTTATGCCATTTCAAGGCCAAACAAGCGTAGAAGAATTATCAGATGAAACACTTAAAAATGGTCTGGCACAATTAGATGCTCAAGGGTTGCTTTTCAACTATAAAGAAAAAGGCGCAAAAGTTGAATTGCTGGGAAAAGAAATGGTTGAAGGCGATGATTGTTATAAATTGAAAGTGGAATCTTCTATCGGCAAAGTCAGTACTTATTTTATTAGTAGTAAAACCTATTATAAAATTAAATCTATATCTATTGCTTCCAATGGTTCTGATGTTGAAACTGTTTTTTCTAATTTTAAAAAAACGGAGCAAGGCATTGTATTTCCATTTTCACAAAGTAATCCAAACGGGGTGCTTGATTTCTCTGCTATTGAAATAAATAAACCTGTGGATGAAAAAATATTTTCACCTTCATAAGTAATTCGGAAATTTATAGAGCCGGTCATTTTTTGACCGGCTTTTTTTGGTCTATTTTCAATAACTATAGTAAATAATAATCTTTATTCAATACATTCCGTAAATTTCAATTTCAATACTGTTATTATGAGAAAAATATTATTACTGTCGATTAGTTTTTTGCTTTTAATTGCTGTTGATGCTCAAAAATCAAAAACTACACCGAATGAAAATTTTGAAAATAGTGAAGAGCTTATTTTGTCAAAAATAAATTACCGTCTTGTAGGTCCATTCCGTGGAGGTAGAAGTGGAGCTGTAGCTGGAAGTTATTTGAAGAAAAACACTTTTTATTTTGGAGCTACAGGCGGGGGTGTTTGGAAAACTACTGATGGAGGTAGCAACTGGATGAATATTTCTGACAAGTATTTTGGGAGTTCAATTGGGTCTGTGGCAGTAGCCCCAGGAGATGAAACTGTTATATACGTTGGAGAAGGTGAAAATACAATGCGGGGTAATGTAAGTGAAGGTTTGGGTGGTATGTGGCGTAGTGAAGACGGTGGGAAGTCCTGGAAAAATATTGGTTTGAAAGATGCCCGTCATATTATTCGTATAGTCATTCATCCAAAAAATCCAGACATTGTTTGGGTAGCAGCTATGGGGCATTTATTTGGACCCAATAATGAACGAGGTGTTTTCAAAACTACGGACGGAGGAAAGACATGGAAGAAAACGTTGTTTGTTAATAATCAAACTGGTTGTAGTGATCTTGTAATGGAGCCTGGAAACCCAAATGTTTTTTATGCTGGTACATGGCGACTAATCCGTACACCTTATAGTATGGAAAGTGGCGGAGAGGGTAGTGGTTTGTGGAAAAGTGTTGATGGAGGTGAAACCTGGAAAAATATTTCAGCAAATAAAGGATTACCAAAAAATACATGGGGTATTGTTGGTGTAGCAGTAGCCCCCTCTAATACTGATAAAATTTATACAATACTCGAAAATAAAAATGGAGGATTGTATATGAGTGAGGATAACGGAGAAACATGGAAGCTGCAAAGCAGTGATAACAACATAAGGCAAAGAGCCTGGTATTATAGCAAGGTTTATGTTGATCCGCAAAATGAAAATAAAGTTTACTGTCCAAATGTGAGCTTCATGGTAAGTAATGATGGCGGAAGATCATTTTCAGGAATAAATACACCACATGGTGACCACCATGATCTATGGATCGATCCTGAAGATGGAAGTAGAATGATAGTGGCAGATGATGGTGGCGCACAGGTATCTTTTGATGCAGGGAATAATTGGAGTACTTATATGAATCAGCCTACTGCCCAGGTGTATAGATTAAGTACTGATAATGCATTTCCTTATCGAATATTAGCTGGTCAACAGGATAATAGTGCATTCCGTATTCGAAGCAGAACGTATGGCTCTGCAATAACTGCTGCAGATATGGAGAACGCAGCAGGCGCTGAAAGTGGTTATGTAGTTGCTGATCCATTAAACCCTGAAGTAACTTATGGCGGAAATTATATGGGAATGCTGCAACGATTAGATCATATAACGGGTGAATCCAGATTGATTAATGTTTGGCCGGTTGATAATATGGGTGCTGGTGCAGAAGCTGCTAAATATCGTTTTCAATGGAACTATCCAATCTTTTTTTCACCTCATAATCCTAAAAAATTATATGCCGCAGGAAATCATTTATTCGTTACAGAAAATGAGGGAAAAAGTTGGGAAAAAATTAGTCCAGATCTTACTACAAACGATAAAACCAAACAAGCCTCCAGCGGAGGACCCATTACACAGGACAATACTAGTGTAGAATATTATTGTACCATTTTTACGGCAATAGAATCTACTATGGAAAAAGACCTTCTTTGGAGTGGTAGTGATGATGGTTTAATTCATGTTAGCAAAGACGGAGGAAAGAATTGGGAGAATGTAACACCGAAAGATTGCCCAAAATGGATGATGTGGAATTGTGTAGAAGTAGATCCTTTCAAAAAAGGAACTGCCTATTTTGCCGGAACGAGGTATAAGTTGGATGATTTTTCACCTTATATCTATATGACTGAAGATTATGGGAAAACATGGAAAAAAGTAGTTGCTGGAATTGATGCAATGCATTTTACAAGAGCCATCAGGGCTGATAAAAAAAGGCAAGGCTTGTTATATGCTGGAACAGAATATGGCATGTATATATCCTACGATGGTGGTGTTAATTGGAAATCATTTCAATTAAATTTACCTGTCGTGCCAATTACTGATATTGCTATAAAAAATAATGATCTTATTATTGGTACACAAGGACGAAGTATTTACATTCTTGATGACCTCAATATTGTTCAGCAACAAAATGCTTCGATTGCCAAAAAAAGTTTGCATGTATTTGATATTGAACCGGCATATCGGACGCAAGGTGGAAGAGGTCGTTTCGGCAGAGGTGGTGGAATTAGTAATGCCGGTGTAAACCCGCCTACTGGAACAATTATTAATTACTTTATGAAAGAGGTAGATGATTCTACTAAATTATCTATTGAGATATTAGATAAGAATAGAAAAACAATAAAAACATTTGCAACTTCATCAAAAGAAAATAAAATCGACCCTATAAAAGGGATGAATCAATTTGTGTGGGATATGAATTATCCAGTTGCAGAAAAAGTTGATGGGTTAATACTTTGGAATGGCTCAGTTGGAGGACCAAAAGCTGCACCAGGTCAATATTATGCAATTTTAAAATCCGGTAAGGACTCTATAGAAAAATCATTTATAATTTTGGCTGATCCTAATTACAAAATATCCGATGCAGAACATGGAGAGCAGTTTGATTTTCTCATAAATATTAGGGATAAATTTTCGGAGGTGATGAGAGCTATAAAGAATATCAGGGAGATTCGTCAGCAGATGAGTGATTTTAGTAGTAGAACTGGTAAGGGTATTCCTAAGGAAATTAAAGCACAGATCGATACTATTAATAAGCAAATGAATGCTGTAGAAGAAGCATTGCATCAAACCAAAGCAAAAAGCGGACAGGATGTTCTTAATTATCCAATACAGTTGGATGACAAGCTGGCTTCTATATACAGAGCTGCCGGTGCCGGACAAGCTGCTCCTTCACAACAATCAAAAGAAGCATATGCTGAAATATCTGCATTGATAGATTATCAACTTAATATGCTAAAGAGAATAATGACGGATGATGTAGCAAAGCTTAATCAAATAATACATGAAAGAACACTACCGGTAATTGGTGTAAAAAAAGAGGATAAGAAATAGCATAAAAAAAGGGCTTCATTCGAAGCCCTTTTTTTATGCAGTCAGTTTAATTTTTTTTGTTCTTTCTTTCATCAAAGCAATCGCTTCTTCTTTGCTGGAAAATATTTTATTATCAATGTTTACCAGATTGTCAGCAAGTTTATTATAATTCTTTGTCATCAACCAAATAAAAACGTGCAAGTAATGAATGCCATCAAAAATAATTGCTTTTTTCGCAATAAACTCATCTTTCATTTTTAAAAATTCGCCTGGAATTTCTGTGTAGTGCATGCCTGGGCGTAGATGGTGTACTGTATGGTATCCATCATTCCAGCACATTTGATTATATTTTGTATTAATGCAATTGATAGCACTTGTAAAATTGTCTTCAGTATTATCCTTGTCAACAAAAGAATGTTGTGCCCAATTGCCCAGCATCATAACAATTCTTGCAAATACAAATGGAATAATAAAAATGAAGAGTGTAGCATGAAAATTTACAAAACTCATTGCAACACAAAAAAGATAAAAAGAGATCTCACCATAAGTAAGGCGCATATACAATTTCTTTCTTTTTCTATTAAACAAATACATAAATGTATCTACAAAACCCATTACCAAAAAACGTCCAACATATTTTAGAAAATCTGTAAGGCTATCTCGTTTATATTTCAAAGTACTGCTTGCATCATCTTCCTGATTGTTTTCAACATGATGCATGGCCATATGATGTACAAAATACGTTTCCGGAGTATGACCAAAAAATGGGCATACAAACCAGATAGTATAATGATATAACCATGTATACCCTTTTGCAAATAATTTTCGATGGCTGATACAATGAAGCATTAACCCAAACCTGCCTTTAAAATACATTTGGGAAACATAGAAATAGGGAATATACAAAAGCCACCAATATCCTCCTTTTAATAAAGGGGTATATAATATTATTGCAGCTGGAATTACAAATAGGTGTATAGCAGTAAGTAAATGAATAAAAGGTAAATCTCGTTTATCATTGATGTATTTCAACCAGAACTTTTCATATCGGCTGAATTCCTTTGGTTCATTATAAATAGGATCTGTAAGAGTTGTGAGTGCCTTCATGTAATAATCTTAAGTTTCGCTTCGACTTTTTTTTGTCAGTTATTTAATTAAAAAAATTAATCAAAACTGTTTGTCGGAACGGCGTGAAATTACGTCATTCCTACTATATAAATGGCTGAACTTAATCAGTGTCTAAGTGTAAACGCCTGTAAATCAATATTTGTTACACAATTAGTCATTTTCAGTTAAATCAGGCCTTCTTTTATTAGTTCTTTTTAAAGCCTCTTCATGCCTCCATTCTTCAATTTTTTTATGATTGCCACTCAATAATATATCTGGTACTTTCCAACCTCTGAAATCTTCAGGGCGGGTATAAACAGGTGGTGCCAAAAGGTTATCTTGAAACGAATCTGTTAAAGCAGAAGTTTCATCATTTAATACACCCGGTAATAAGCGGCCTATAGCATCTACTATAATGGCTGCGGGTAATTCGCCACCGCTTAAAACATAATCGCCAATAGAAATTTCTTTAGTAACAAAGTGTTCTCGTATTCTCTCATCAATTCCTTTATAATGGCCGCAGATCAATAATAGATTTTCTTTTAGTGATAAAAAGTTTGCAATTTTCTGATTAAATGTTTCTCCATCTGGGGTCAGAAATATTATTTCATCGTAAAGTCTGCTTTTTGATAGTTCTTCAATGGCTTTTGTCAGTGGTTCACACATCATTACCATACCTGCTCCGCCACCATATTGATAGTCGTCTACCATACCGTATTCATTAACCGCCCACTTTCGAAGTTGATGTACCTGTAAAGTAAGTAAACCCTTTTCCTGAGCTCTTTTCAAAATACTATGCTGAAAAGGGCTTTCTAATAATTCTGGTATTACTGTAAGAATATCAATATGCATTTTACAAAGATATAGAAGTGATCATTTGTAATTATTTACCTACACAAGGAACCTCCGGGGAGCCGGAGGTTCGTATTGAAACAAAAACCAACAATTGCTCATTTGATGAGCATTTATTTATTTAGAAGGGTTAAAAGTATATATGAAATTTGATGCTTTTTGTGACTTTGGTCAGGCAAACCCCTGAGTAAAATTTGGCAACAATTAAGGATAACAATTTACGTATTGACCGGGGGAATGTGGTAATTCCGGACTAATAAATGGTATGCCCAGATTCATTCCTCTTAGTATTAATAGTATACCCATTAAGGAGATAAAAACAGGCACTAATTTTTGTAAACTTCTTCTCCAATCCGGGTGTATCATTTGTCCGGCATAACCAATTAACATCATAGCTGGTAAAGTGCCGGCGCCAAAAAGGGCCATAAAACTTACACTTTGTAAAACTTCCGAAAATGACAATGTTGCTGCTAAAGCAAAATAAATCATTCCACATGGAAGTAATCCGTTGGCCATTCCCATAAAAAGAAAGCCAACAACTCCTGTTGCTGATTTTAACAAACGACTTATCAATCGCTGAATCGAAAAATAAAATTTATTTAGAAATTTTAAATGGATGGTTCGTTGATTAATAAAATAAAGCACTGCCATGAGTAGTATAAGAATTCCTATGATTATAGAAAACCATTGTTGGTAACCAGAAATATAAATTCTTCTGCCAACTAACCCGAATAGTAAACCAAGTGTTGAATAGGTAATTATTCTACCCAGTTGATATGATAATAATGAAAAGAACTTTTTTGTATTAGAAAAATGATGAACAGGTAAAGCAAGGCTTAGTGGCCCACACATTCCAACACAGTGTAAGCTGCCGGCAAGACCAAGCATAAATCCTGATATCATAACAGACCAAATCATTATAGTACAGTTAATAATTTTTCTGTGAAATAATCTTTTCCTTCTGCAGACCAGTTGATTTTAACTGAATAATTACCTGGAGAAAAATCTTTTGGATCAAAGACCTGTAATCCATCTGAATCAGTTTGTAAGGGCAGTAGTTTATCTTTTTTTTGATCATAAGAGCAGTAAAACAAAATGCTTCCCGTAATTTCTTTATTCTTCATTTCAGCTGGTAGTTCTAAACTAATACCTGAGGTAGTTTGTCCAATTGTAACAGCTGTACTTAATTGATTAGCAAGGTTGGTTCCGTCAATCACTTGTTGATAACGGAGTTCTTGTTTGTAATAATCTTTATCTACTAACTCGTAGTTGGTATTTACGGCACGGTACACTAAATAAAACATACCAACTCCGAAAACGATAAAAGTTATTAATAATTTGTTTCCCCAGTTCATACTATTTTTTTAAGTGTTTAATATTTTCCAAACGGTCCTGCAAAATTGGTTGTTAGTGTTGTTATTTTTTTATCGCCATCATAGAGTCCAATATTTAATTTTAATTTACGGCTTTTTACAAATGATCTTGGAAGCACTACAAAAAAGGAACCACTAGCCTGGTCTTCCTGCATCAAGTGAATATCACTAGCCCCAACCAATTCGATTTTTCCAGCATTAAAAGCATTGCCTTCTAATTTGAGTGTTACAGGGATATTTTTAATTGTTTTATTAATTACGCTGATATTAAATAGATTACTCAGGCTATCTGTACCTCTTTCCTGATACACCATTCCTTTTGTTCTGACAATTGTGCCATCAATATCTTTTCGGCTTAGTAATAATAATGTAAGAATACCTGACAATAAAATTAATAATACAGTATAGAATTTCATCCTGCCGGTGTAACGTAATTTTTTGCCTTCTTGAATACCGGTTTCTGAGGCATACCGGATCAGGCCTTCTGGTTTGTGAATTGCCACCATCATTTTGTTACAAGCATCAATACAAGCAGTACAGCCAACACATTCCATTTGAGTGCCATTGCGGATATCTATTCCTGTTGGACACACTTTTACACACTGAAAACAATCTATACAGTCGCCGGTATTGATTGCTACAGGTTGATTTTTTTTAAACTTTTCCCGGGGCTCACCTCTTTTATAATCATAAGCAACGATCATTGAATTTTTATCAAGTAATACGCCTTGCAAACGTCCATATGGGCAAACAACTGTACATACTTGTTCCCGAAAATTAGCGTACACACCATAAAAAATAAATGAGAATAGAATGATTGAAAGAAAACCTACTATATGATTACTGACGGGTTCACTGATAATTGTCTTCAATTCATCTACACCTATAATATAAGCTAAAAAGAAATTAGCAATAATAAATGCCAGTAAAAAAAAGACAATATGTTTAATAGTTTTAATTCGAATCTTTTTTCCTGTCCATGGCGCCTTATTAAGAAGTTTTTGGTTTGCTGCATCGCCTTCAATAAGATATTCTACTTTTCTGAAAAGCATTTCCATGAAGATAGTTTGCGGGCAAACCCATCCACAAAATAACCGACCAAATGCTGCAGTAAACAAAACTATAAAGATGATGAATGTCACCATCGTTAATCCAAAAATGAAGAAATCTTGTGGCCAGAATATTTTTCCAAAGATGATAAACTTTGCTTCGGGTATATTAAATAAAAATAAAGGTCTTCCGTTTATTTTTAAAAATGGTAAAGCGAAAAATAATCCAAAGAATCCCCAACTAACCAATGATCGTATATTGTAAAACCGTCCTTTTGGCTTCTGGGCAAAAATCCAATTTCGCTTTCCCTTTTCATCAACAGTAGCAAGGTGATCCCGGAAAGATTCATCTTGTTCGTTTTTTTTTGTTTCAATTGATTCGTTCATTATTTTTTATTCATACACCTGATGCATTTATTTCTTCTCCACTGAAGTTGAATCACTTACTTTTTTTGGTGAAGATTCTTCTATATACAATTCTCCTTGTGCTTCTTTTGCATTCGCAGGATTGGAGCCTCTAAGTGTTTTTATATAACTGGTTAGTTGTGCTATTTGCTTTGCAGAAAGATCATCTTTCCAGCTACGCATTCCTTTACTGGTTCCATATTTAATGGTTTTAAAAATATCTTTTACACTGCCACCATTTATCCAATAGTCATCAGTAAGATTAGGACCAACTGCATTACCACCACCATCCGTATTATGACAGGCAGGACATTTACTTGGATCAATAAATAGAGCTTTGCCGGCTGCAATATCTTCCTCATTTGAGAGTAATGTAACAGTGTTTTCATCTACTAATTCACCTTTCTTTTTTAGATACTGTTGTATTTTTATTTCAGCTTTAGCAACCGAATTTTCATATTCTTCTTTTTGTGAAGGACCATTATGTGATACTTCAAATCGCCATAAATAAACAGCGGCGAAAATAATCGTAGCATAAAACCCATATAACCACCATGGAGGAAGGCGATTGTTTAATTCCCGGATGCCATCATAGTCATGGCCAAGATCAAGTTCTGCTTCTTCACTTATCGGGCGAAGTTTATTTGCTTTATCCCACCAGCTTATTTTTTTCTCTTTAGGTACTTCTGCTATTTTGATATCGGCAGCAGACACTACTTTTTCTTTGTTTAGTAAAAACTTAATATTTATTAATAAGGCAAGTATGGTAGCTAATTCTATAAATAATACCGAAACCATTATGTAGAATGTGGAAGCATCCATTCCGCCTATTACTTTTGGAGCTTTTACTTCAGCAACAACATCCTGTGCAAATACAGAAGCGGGAATAAGTAATGCCATTAACAAAAGCATTTTAATGGCATTTGTGTTTTTTTCTTGCTTTTGTTTATTCAACTTTACCTCAGCGGCGCCAATTACAATATTAGCAAGGATGCCAATTACAATTAACAATAGTGCCATTAATACAATAAATGTTAGTGCTAATGGATTGCTCCAAATAGATGGAGATGGTGGTCCTTCGGCAAAGGCAGGTTGAACACTAAACACTAAGATTGTAGCGAGTAGGCCTGATATATATTTTAATTTTTTTCGCATATAAAAATCGTTACAGTTGATGATTAATTTTTATTGTCAAGAGGTATTCTGCTTACTTCTTCAAAGTCTTTCTTTTTAGTTTTAAAAACCCAGGTAAGCATTACAACAAAAAATAAGAAGAAGATGGATAATGATACTAATCCCATTATATCAATTCCACTTACTTTTTCTATATAATTTATAAATTTCATATGTTGTTATTTATTTGCTTCAGTAATTGGTTTTGGTTCAGCTTGAATATCTTTACCTAGTCGCTGCAGATAAGCAATCATTGCAATGATCTCTTTGTCGGAATCGGTTTCGATTTTATCCTTCTTTAAGCTGGCGGCAATTTGGTCAGCTTGCTTTTTTAATTCTGCATTTGCCAATTTATCATACCCTTCAGGATAAGGAACTCCCAATGTTTGCATGGCTCTGATTTTTGCTGGGGTTGTAGAAATGTCCAGTTTGTTATCAAGTAGCCATATGTAACGAGGCATGATGGAACCAGGCGAAGTTAATCGTGGGTCATACATATGCGTATAATGCCAGGAGTCAGGTCTGCGGTTTTTATCTGCTCCTTCTCTGGCAAGGTCTGGTCCCGTTCTTTTACTTCCCCATTGAAACGGATGGTCATAAACAAACTCTCCTGCTTTTGAGTATTCGCCATACCGTGCTACTTCATCACGGAATGGTCGGATCATTTGAGAGTGACATGTATAACACCCTTCTCTTACATAAATATCCCTTCCTTGTAATTCAAGTGGGGTATATGGTTTTACACTTGCTATCGTGGGTACATTTGATTTTACAAGAAATGTTGGGATCATTTGTACCAAACCTCCTATAGCTACTAGTATTAAGCTCCATACCAGCATTGTCATCGGTTTTCTTTCAATAACCCGATGCCAGTATTCTTTTTTCTGCGGTGCTCCTTTTATCATTGCTGGCGCTTCAGCTGCTTCATTGGCAATGAATTTTCCTAGTTTAATAGTTTTATAAAGATTATAAACCATTATGAATGCCCCAATCAAATAAAGAGTGCCGCCAATACTTCTGGCAATATACATGGGTTGAATATTGGTAACTGTTTGCATAAAGTCAAACTTTAATTGACCTTCAGGAGTAAACTGTTTCCACATAAGGCTTTGTTCAAAGCCTGCCCAATATAATGGTACAGCATATATGATGATGCCAATAGTGCCAAGCCAAAAGTGATTCGTAGCTAACTTTTTTGAATAGAGTTTGGTTCCCCACATTTTCGGAATCATATAATATAAAATAGCGAATGCCATGAAACCGTTCCAACCCAGTCCTCCAATATGCACATGCCCAATTGTCCAATCGCTAAAGTGGGAAATAGCATTTACACTTTTTAAACTTAATAACGGACCCTCAAATGTGGCCATACCATAACAAGTAATGGCAACCACCATAAACTTTAATACCGGGTCTTCTCTTACTCTGTCCCAGGCACCACGAAGTGTAAATAATCCGTTCAACATGCCTCCCCAACTTGGTGCAATGAGCATTATAGAAAAGACTACGCCAAGTGATTGAGCCCAATCGGGTAATGCAGTATAAAGCAAGTGATGAGGACCAGCCCAGATATAAATAAATATTAATGCCCAGAAGTGAATAATTGAAAGACGATAAGAATATACTGGTCGATTAGCCGCTTTAGGAAGAAAATAATACATTAATCCCAATACTGGTGTTGTAAGGAAAAAGGCAACAGCATTATGACCATACCACCATTGTACTAATGCATCTTGCACTCCGGCATACCAACTGTAGCTGCCAGTTAATGAATAAGGAAGTTCAATGGAGCGAACAATATGCAATAATGCAACGGTAACCCATGTTGCAATATAAAACCAGATGGCAACATATAAATGTTTTTCTCTTCTTTTCAGAATGGTTCCAAACATATTAATACCGAATATTACCCAAACCAAAGCAATGGCTATATCGATCGGCCAGATTAATTCAGCATACTCTGCACCGTTATTTAATCCCAATGGCAATGTAATTGCAGCTGCAACGATTATTAATTGCCAACCCCAGAAATGAATCCAGCTTAACCGGTCACTTACCATTCTTGCCTTACATAGCCGCTGTAATGAATAATAGATACCCGCAAATGAAGCATTGCCTACAAATGCAAATATGATTGCATTTGTATGTAATGGACGAAGACGGCCAAAAGTAGTTGGGGCCCAGTTTAAACTGATTGCCGGATAGTACATTTGAATAGCGGCCCAAAGACCTACTATCATGCCGACAATACCGAAAACAACGGTAGCATATCCAAAGGCTTTTACAATTTTATTGTCGTAATAAAATTTTTCAACTTGCATGCCTTGATTTGTTTCTTGCATAACTGAGATTATTTATTTTGATTTGGTTGTAGAAGGTTTGTCATCGAATAGAATTCGGGAAGGAGGAGAGTAGTCATCTTCAAACTGACCAGATTTAACACTCCATAGAAAGCCGACTAAAAAAATAGCTGCTACAGAAATACTGGCAATTAGTAAAATGATAATAACACTCATTGGTTTGTTTTCAATATTGCAAACTTATTTTAGCTGCATTTTTGATAATCTAATATGTATCATCAAAAAAGCTGATTATAATCATATGATTAAGCTTTGATAAACCAATATTTACAATTTCATACGCCTTGCCAGTAAACTGCTACTGCCAAATGTGATTAGCAATATGCTTAGCGAACTACTTGGCATGAGTATGGCAGCAACAAGTGGCGAAAGGAGACCTTGAACGGCAAATGCAACGCCAACAATATTGTAAGCGATTGATAACACAAAACTCGCTTTTACTATATTATTATTTGCCTTGCACAAGTAAATAAACCTTGTCAGCTTTGACAATTGTTTTTCTTCAATAATAGCATCACAAGCGGGTGTAAAATTGTTGCTTTGTTCTGCGACAACCACTCCAACATCACTTTGTTGTAAAGCACCTGCATCGTTCAACCCGTCGCCAATCATCATCACTTTCTCTCCCTTTTTTTGTAGGCGCTTTATATATAATAGTTTGTCTTCGGGTTTTTGATGGAAAAGAAGGGTCGCTTTTTTTCCAAGAAGTTTTGTTAGGTTGTTTTTTTCAGATTCATTATCACCTGAAATCACAGATAATGAATACTCTCTCTTTAGCTTATTTATTAAAGCAGGAATTGCATCCCTGTAATGATTATTAAATAAAAATTTTCCATAGTATTTATTTTCTATGCTAACGAAAATCGAAGTGCCAATTATTGGCGCTGACTTACTAGCTACAAATTCGCCGGAGCCAATTTTAATCAGATCATTATTCACAAATCCTTCAATGCCATGACCAGTTGTTTCTTTAAAACCTGAAACATCAATATTATTTTCTGTAAGCAGATGTTTAGCAAGTGCCTTACTTAAAGGATGTGATGAATAAGAAGCCAAAGCAGCAATTTGTTTATGTTGATATAGCGTTAATGTTTTTCCTTCATATTTAATATCATGTTGCTGTGTGGTGGTAAGTGTTCCCGTTTTATCAAATACTATATGTGTTGTTTTTGCAATGTCTTCAATTGTTTGTGCATTCCGCAGAAAGAAATGATTGCGACTTAGAATTCTAAGTATATTACCATTTGTAAAAGAGTTGGATAAGAGTAATGCGCAAGGACAAGCTATAATGAATACAGCTGTTACACTAACCCATACTTTTGAATTGTCATTAATCTGCCAGTATACCGCAGTAGCGATTGCGATAGAAAGTACGATATAAGTAAAATATCTGCTGAGTAAATGAACGAATGAAATACTTTTTTCTTGATTGCCATTTTTGAATTCATCTCTGTTCCATAGTTTAGTAAGATAGCTTTGTGTAACCTCTTTTACAACTAATATTTCAATATTACCTTCCGTTTGTTTACCACCGGCATATACCAATTCCCCAACATCTTTTAGGACAGGCAATGATTCGCCAGTTACAAAACTATAGTCTATAAATGCTTTTCCTTTTGTTAGAATACCATCAGCCGGTATTAATTCCGAATTATGAATTAACAAGGTGTCTCCTGGTTTTATTTCTGGTAATGTAGTATGAAATTCCTTTTCGTTTTTTAATATTGAAACAGCGATAGGAAAATAAGAATTATAATCTCTTTCAAAAGATAACTGACGGTATGTCTTATCCTGAATAATACGTCCTGCAAGCATAAAGAATACGATGCCGGTCATAGAGTCCAGATAACCGCCACCTGTCCCACTAATAATTTCATAAGCACTTCGGATAAAAGTGATTAGAATAGCTAACGCTATAGGTGTATCAATATTTAGAAATTTATGTTTCAGGCTTTTCCAGGAAGATGTATAGAATGGTAGCGCTGAATAAAGTAATACCGGCATTGCCAATCCAAGATTTGCCCAACGGAAAATATTCCGTAACCCGATTTCACTGGTATCAATTCCTAAGTATTCAGGAAAACTCATGAGCATGATATTGCCAAAGCAAAAACCAGCAATACCAATTTGGTATATCATACTTTTGTCAATAGCAGGCCTCTTTTCTTTCAAATCATTGAGACTTATATAGGGTTCATATCCGATACTTGTCAGTCGCTCCGCAACTTTTCGAAGACTGGTCTTTGAACGTTGAAATACCAGATCCACTTCTTTTCGTGTAAAATGAACCCTGCTTGAAACGATTCCTTCTTCAAGTTGGTGTATATTCTCCAGCAAATACAGGCAAGAGCTACAATGAATTTGTGGCAAATAAAAAGTTACATGAATTTGATTATCATCTTTAAAGCTAATTAGCTGTATCTGAATTTTTTCTTCATCTAAAAAGGCAAATTTATCTTCTCTGATTTTTACCCGCTGATTGATGCCTGGATTTTCGTTAAGATTGTAATATTCACATAGTTCACTTTGATTTAGAATAGAAAAAACCATTTTGCAGCCTTGACAGCAAAATTTTTTCTCATTTTCATGAATTTTGTCATCGGGGCAGGTTTCGCCACAATGGTAACAATGAAGATTTTGATCGGTAACTGATAATGACATAGTTCTCAGAATCTAAACCCAGCTAAAGTATCGGGGAAGGAATCCGTTCGGTATGAGAAGTTTCACCAGGCATACTGATTTTCGTCAGTATGCTTGTACAACGCTATTTTGCCATTAATTAAGAGAGTGTTGATTTAAAGATCCGAACATTTTTAATGCTTTAGGAAAAAGAATATTGTTTTCTAAATGAACATGTTGGTGCAAATCTTTTTCAAATTCCTGAAGAGAGGTAAAGCTTAATTTATAAGTAGTACAAGCATCTGCCGGTGGTTGATAGTTATTAGTAAGTTCTCTTATTTCTGAAAGCATACTTCCAGCATGATCATGTTCTTGTTCCATCATACTGATTGGAGAAAACAAATAAGAACTATTGAGCACAATTTCTTTGCCTTCAGCTATCTGGTTTTCAATATCTTTTATTCTTGGGAAAAGAACTAATTCTTCTTTTTGCATATGATGTTCTAGTTCTTCTTTTACTGCTGCGAAAAGCTGGAAAATTTTAATTAGCTCTGGGTGACGTTCACTATGCTTTCCCTTTACTTTTTGTAAATGTCCAAAAATTGATGGCATTTCATTTTTGACATAAGAATGATGAGTCAAAACAATGTGTTCTGCCAATAAGGAGAGGGTTAAATTATTGACATTGATGCCATTCGATTTTAAACCAGATTGGTCAATTTTTTCAAGTTCTGTAATTAAATTATCAATATCGATTTCACTTTCAGTACAGGCCTGTTGCAAGGTTCTTTTCCCTTTGCAACAAAAATCAAGATTATATTTTTCGAAAATTGCGGCAGTCTTCGGATTACTATTTACGATCTGGGCAAGAGTGTTTGATGCTAAAGAATTCATAATAGATATGTTTTTAAATAATGTAAAAATTGTTTTATAAATCTTTTTTCTTGAATTTTCTTAAGGCAACCCACAATGGAAGCAAAGCCCACACTGTCATTATCCCTATTGTAAATAATAATCCACTACTACTACCAAAAAAATCTTTGTATAGTGCACCGGTATATCCCATCAATGCACTTACGTCCATTTTTAGCATGATGAATATTCTGCCAAGATCAATTGGATTTAGTGCAGACAGTACAAGCGTTAATTTTTCTAACGGATAGTCACTGAAAGTAAAGAGGATAAGTAATACCAATCCGTCATAAATTAGTGCAAAGTAGAACCAAAGTAATAGTGCAAACCCGATGCCTTTGGCTTTATCTCTTGCACTTACGGAGGCAAGAAACGCAATAGAAGTAAACACCATAGTCAATGCAGAACCGGTAAAAATAATTGCCATACCAGTTTCAGTTGCAGCATACAATACAACAGGAATGCCTACGCCAATTAAGAACGATGATAATAATGATAAGCTAATGCCGGCATATTCACTTAATAAAATCCGTTTTCTACTTAATGGTTGTGAAAGCATCAGTTCAATAAACTCATATGAATTATAATAATGGATGGTTGTAAAAACGAGGCTGACCAGTGGTAAGACAATCAAAATAATATTCATTAAACTTAACATGGCCTTGCTATTCTCTTCTTCCATCTGAAACATACTGACAGAAACAATAAAAAGGAATAATGTATAAGCTATAATAATCTTACTTCTTAGTATGTCATATAATACATATCGGGATAGCTTCATCATGGGTTAAATCTTTTTGTTTAATACTTCTGAAATAAAATTACCCGTTGGATCTTCTCCTTTCATGATCCTTGCAATGGCTTTGCCTAGTTTTATTTCCCCTGTATCTTCTCTAAGGGTTTCAATATTTTTAAAGAACTGCATTTTCCCATCCTGCAAATACATTACATGAGTAGTTAATTCATCCAGATCACTAAGGATGTGAGAAGTAATTAAAATGAGTTTCCCTTTTTGTTTTTCTTTAATGATCTTTTCTTTTAGTATTTCAGACGAAAGTGGATCCAGTCCTGCTGTTGGTTCATCCAGTATAAGTACAGGTGGATTAAATAAAAATGCAATAGCGGCACTAACTTTTTGTCGGGTGCCACCTGATAAAGTACGCATTGGTTTTTCAAACATTGGACAGAGATCAAATTCCCTGATCAGTTCATTGTCAATATTTTCCTCCATCGTGTTTCGGATATTTTTAAGCATACTAAATAACTGCCCGATTTTCATATTGTCAGGATATCGGCCAATTTGAGGCATATAACCTATCTCATTTCGGTAATTAAATCCTCCATTGATACACTCATTATTAAAGTATATTTTGCCACTATCTGGCTTTGCCATTCCCAGGATGGATTTTATTAATGTAGTTTTTCCGGAACCATTCGGACCTATTAAGGAAATAACCTGACCTTTTTCAAATGATACAGATATATCATTCAAGGCTTTTAATTTTTTAAATCGTTTATTGATATGTTCTATTCGTATCATAGTTTGAATGGTTTCATTTTTGGTTTTTTGTCAACAAGATTTTCGGGAGTAAGACTTGGAATTGCTTTTTCTGCTTTATCCAGAAGCGTTACCATAAAGCTTCTTAATAAAATCAATGCAGTAGGGTTTTGTTCGATGATCATTGAATACATACTTACAGGATGATAAGTAATGTCTCCAATGCCGTCTTTATTCATATCATATCCATCATACTTATCCCAGTAGTTATTATCAAAACTGCTGGAAACCATGGTTCCGTTAGTAGCAATATCAAATGTGTTTCCTTTAAAGTTGTTATTTGTAATTACATTATCGACACAATTAGCCTGAACTTTCATTGCCCAACCATTCTTATTAAATAGGTTTTTATTTACAGCGATTCTGTTGCATCCTTCCATAAAAATGCCAACAGTATTAGAAATAAATTTATTATTAGCTATTTTGCTATCTGTAATGTCTTTTAAAAGGATGGCATAAGATGCAGTTCCCCAATTTTCTTCGAATACATTATTTTCCATTCGAACGTGGTGCGTATACATAACAGCTACTCCAGCACCGTTCTTTCGGAAAATATTGTACGCATAAAAATTATTGTGTGAGAACATAAAATGCAAACCGTAGCGAATATTATTTTCACTCTTATTATTTCTTATTTCAGACTCGGTTACAAACTCAAAATAGATACCATCCCGGTGTCCTTGAATGTGATTATTCGTAACAAATGCATAGGATGATTTCCATATATGAATACCATTGCCGGCACTTTGCTCAGAAACAGCTTGGCCAAGAATAGTATTTCCATTTATTGTGCAATACGTAGTATTGGCAAGATGAATACCGAAATGAGCATTAGTGATTTTATTGTTTTCAACAATTACTCTTGTTGCGTCAATAATATTGATAGCAGAATAATCATTGGAACTGGAGTGTTTGGAATCTATAAAATGAAAGCCCTGAACTTTGATATCACTGCCGCTAAGGATCATATTTTCAACTTTCTTTTCCCCATCTATTACTGGATAGTTGATGCCGATAAGTGTAATTGATTTTGTAATAGTGATTCTGCCTTCTTTATATAAACCAGGAAAAACTTTTACGGTGTCGCCATTTTTTGCTAATTCAATACCTTTTATAATTGAGTTGATTGGTTTGTCTTTACCAACAATAATAATATTGCCAAAGATGAAAGGAGAAATGCAGAGTGATATAAATAGTATTATGAATCTCATTTTATTTACTTCTTTCTAAGAGTTCAGCCCAGCTTAATAATTGCCCAGTTTGGCCTTTCATCTTCTCTGCTTCATTATTAGTGGCAAAACCTCCAGCATTACTTCCCATTGGACTTCTTAGCTCTGGGGTTACAAGAAATATACTTTTGTTTACATCCAGAAATTCATTTGGTTTATTGAAATTAATAGTCAATTTTTTTGCTATTTCTTTTTCTTCCAACGTATTGGATTTAACAAAGTTGATCATACAACGCAGATCATCAAATTTGTAAACTTTTCCTTTTTTGGTTAGTATTTCACCACCGTATTTAAAATCAACTATTCCCATTTTGCATACATGACAATCGTCTTGTCCTGCTACAAATGGCTGTGGCTGGGATGAACAGGAAGTAAAAACAAATAAACTAATTATAAGTACAAGTATTGATTCAAAACTTTTCATTATTTTTTATTTTTTTCTGTGAAGAAACCATTCGACACCATAAATAAGAATTACTAATACTCCGGCACCAACTACTATCCAGCCTGCTACATCTGGAAATGAATAGGCATCAAAATTCAACAACCGTTTATGACCTAGTACAGGTGGTTGGTATGATAATCCTGGAACTTGAATAGCCGCTTTTGTATCTAAATTATGTCCATAATCATAGCCCCATCTGTATAAATCATATAGCACTAGTAGACCCCCTATTATAGTAGCAATGATATAGGCAAGAAGAATTTTTCTTTTGCCGGATATGGCAGCTGTCATACCCAACAGCATAAAAAATATAACGACATAAGACAGGTATTTAAATTCAGGAAACATATCTGCTGAAATATGTTTCATGCCTATATAATGATTTAATCCATTAATGATTTCAACATCTCCACTTAATTTATTGATCCAGATATACATTGAAAGGCCTTCAGGATATTGAGGCGCAAATAAATCAATACGCCAAGCAGGAAGAAAAAAGACGGCAATTAATGCGCCACTAGCGAAAGCAACCAATATCCTTGAGGGTACACTAAGATTTTTATTCATCTGTTGGTATTTATAACCTCCGAAGCCTTTCGATTCCGGAGGTATTTTAAAAAAAAGAAGAAGTCAGAAAAAAATTAGTTCCCAGTTGGTGGAAGTAAAACTTCATCAATTATATACACCAAACCATTACTTGCAGGTACGGCTGCTACTATATTTGCAGTGCCGTTTACTTTTATTTTTCCATCAGCACCTTTAGTGATAGTTATTTTTTTATTATTAGCCTGGTCGATTTTTTGCCCATCTTGCATCATCTCTTCTTTAAATACTCCAATAGAGACATGATATTCAAGAATATTTTGTAAATCAAGTTTTTTGTCTGCTTTCATTAATCCGTCTACTGTTCCGGCCGGAAGTTTTTCAAATGCTGCATTAGTTGGTGCAAAAACTGTAAATGGCCCTGCATTTGATAGAGCTGTTACATAATCTGCTTGTTGTAAAGCTGCAACTAGTGTTGTATGATCTTTTGAACCAAGTGCAATCTTCACAATATCTTTTTGTGATTCGTCATCTACAACGGATTCCTGGCCTCCACCTGTATTGGTTGTTGTATTGTCAGATGTTGTTGTATCTTTTTTTTCATTGTTGCAGGCTACAATGAAACTGACTATAATAATCGCCGCAAATGTTTTAATTAAATGTTTCATATTAAATGTTTTTTAGACTTTTATATGGTTTAAATGAAGAACTCCTCCTTGTAGAGGAGTTCTTCTAAATTTTATTTTGCTGCTGATGGTGCAGGAGTTTTACCCATGCTAAATGAAATTGGTACATTACTACCAGCAGGAGAAACTCTTATATATCCTTGCATTTCCTGATGTAATGCTGAACAGAAGTCAGTACAATACATTGGAAACATTCCAACCTTTTCAGGTATCCATTTCAATGTTTGGGTCTCTCCCGGCATAATCAATAGTTCAGCATTATTAGCTCCCTTGATAGCAAAGCCATGTGGTACATCCCAATCTTGTTCGAGGTTTGTAAGGTGGAAATAAACCTCATCACCAACTTTTACACCTTCTATATTATCTGGATTAAAATGTGAACGAATAGATGTTATGTAAACATGCACTTTTTTGCCATCCCTTACTACTTTTGCCTGACCTTCACCTTTAGTAACATATGGATGTTCATTCTCTTCAATTTTGAAAAACTTCACTGAATTTTTATTGATCAACGCAGCTGGTGCTGCTTGAGCATAGTGCGGTTCGCCAATAGTAGGGAAGTCAAGAATCAATTTCATTTTATCTCCACTGATATCATATAACTGAGCACTCTGTGTTAATTCGGGCCCGGTAGGTAGATATCTATCTTTGGTGATCTTGTTATAAGCAACAAGATATTTGCCAAATGGTTTTCTGCTGTCACCACCAGGTACCATTAAATGTCCAATAGAATAATATGTAGGGACTCTATCGAGTACTTGAAGACTCTTTACATTCCATTTTACTACTTCAGAAGATACAAACATGGAAGTATATGCATTTCCATTGTTGTCAAATTCTGTATGTAATGGACCAAGACCCGGTTTCTGCACTTCTCCATGTAATGCTGCTTCATACTTTATTACTGGGATGCCTTCGTAATCGCCATCAAATGCTTTATCAGCAATAGCTTTTTGCAATTTTGTAAATGAATAAACAGGCATTAATGCTGCCAACTTACCGCTGCCAACAATATATTCACCGGTAGGATCTACATCACAACCGTGGGGAGATTTAGGACAAGGGATTAAATAAACGAGATCTGCCAGTTCTTTTGAATCAAGCACCGTTATTTCTGTCTCAATAGTAGAAGTAGCACTATGTGTTTTATCGCTATAAGTGTTGTGTGCATAGCGAACAGCTTGCTTTCTTCCTTTGCCTTGTTTTACATATTCTTCTGCTTTTTTCCAATTTACAGCCATTATAAAGTCCTTATCTCTTTGTGAAGCATTTACTTCTAATAAAGTATTGGCTTGCTCCGAATTATAGCAAGAGAAGAAGAACCATCCATGACTCGGCCCTTTACCAGCATGACTTAAATCGAAATTTACACCTGGTGTTCTTATCTGAAAAGCAATTTTCATATTACCTTCTTTAGGATCAACACTTAAAAAACTAACATTGCCTTTAAAATTTTGTTTGTAAGAATCAATTGGAACATCTCCATTAGCATCGTCTGGTGGAATACTAAAACGGGTGCCAGCTACTACATATTCTGTATTTTCTGTTACAAAAGCAGATGAGTGGTTACCTGCACTATTAGGAATCTCAATAATTTCTGCTGTACGGAATGTTTTCAAATCGATTCTGGCAATACGTGGTGTATTATTCCCATTAATAAATACCCAACGGCCATCTACTTCACCATTAGTTTGTGATAGTTCGGGATGGTGGGCATCATCCCACGGAACAAAACCGTGAGAAGTATTTAACATAGGTTTTGTTTCTTCACTAAATCCCCATCCTTTTTCTGGATCAGTTGAAAAAACAGGAATTACTCTCAATAATCTTCCGGATGGCAATCCATATACAGACATTTGTCCGCTAAAGCCACCAGAAACAAAATTGTAAAATTCATCATACTTGCCGGGAGCTACATATGCTTTTGAAGCATCTCCACTCGCAGCTGACTGTGTGCCTTTCGATTTACAACTTTCCAATAGAAAAAAAGCGAAGGCTGCAATAAGGAGGTATTGCAATTTTTTAAGTTCAAAGGTTCTCATAAATTTTAATTTATATAGTTGTTGATTTTATTTTTCACCATCATTGCTACGCATAAACTCTATTAAGCTCCTTGCATCATCTTTTGTGATATTTTGGTTGGGCATTCTTACGAGACATTGTTCTAATAATTTTTGTGCCTCAGGATCTGTTTCCAGCATCATATCCACATTGGTAATCATATTCATGATCCAGAGTGGCTGTCTGGTTTTTGTAACATTTTTCCATCCTGGCCCTACCAGTTTTTCTTCCGTTAGCCTATGACATGATTGACATTTTAACTCATAAGCCGCTTTACCTGTACTGACCATTGTTTGATCTAAAGGATTACTTAAAGCAATATCACCCTCTTTTAATTCTGTGCCATGCGTTTCAGGCTGGTCTTTGGTTAGTTCTTGAACATCAATAGGTTTGGTATCATTTTTTACTCCTTCTTTGCATGATATTAGAAAAAAGAGGAAAATTAATGTGAAAAATGCGAGCAATTTTAAAGGTTTCATATGTTGATTTTTTATGGTTTATTAAAAGACATTGACATCTTTTATTTATCAAATGTATCTTTGATAGGATTTGCTTATTATGACTATCATCAAAAAAAAAACTGATAATAATCATCTAATTATAGTATGTAGAAATTAATGTTTGCATATGATTTTTTCGAAGAGCTTTGGCTATGCCCTCAGAAGTGTATTGTATATTTCAATGATTCGGGATACAAAAACAAAAGTGCAATTGGATGAAATTGCTGAACAGTTGATTGTGCCGAGACATTTTCTTGGAAAAGTGATGAAAAAATTGGTGAAAGACGGAGTGTTGAATTCTATGCGAGGCCCTTTTGGCGGATTTAGTATTAATGCCAGAACATTAGAAAAGACTTTATTTGAATTAATAGAAATAACTGGTGAAGTAGAAGAATTCGGGAAATGTGTATTAAGCTTAAAAAAGTGCAATTCAAAAAATCCTTGTCCAATACATCATCAAATTGATGGACTTAGAAAAAAGTGGCATCATTTACTTTCTACAACAACTATAGGAGATTTAATAAATAAAGATCAGCCAGATTTTATTAAAAGTATTACAGCCATTTAGCACTAATGATCTGTTAACTGACCTAAATCATTTTTTAAGAATCTTGACCCTTCTATTTTTACCTTCAGAAATTCATTTTATGTTTTTAAAACCATTTGAAATAAATCGGAAATCCTTAGTCGCAGATATAGTGGCCAATGATTACAGAACAGCAGATGTTTTTCGTAAACATGGAATTGGCTATTGTTGTGGTGGAAAGTGGCCAATGGATATGGCATGCGAAATGAATGGTGTAGATATCGATGCTTTACATTCAGAACTAGAGTCTGTAGTTCGATTAAAAACAGTTTCTAATCAACTTGACTTTAATGATTTTGAAACGAACTTTATCATTAATTATATTATAAATGTACATCACCAATATATAAAAAAGACACTGGGAGGGACAAAGCAACTACTTTCTGAATTTGTAAATGAACATATTGAAAAATTTCCATACCTGTCTGAAGTACAAGAGCAATTTGAAAATTTTGAAAAAAAAATATTCCCTTCCATGAAACAAGAGGAGGAAGTTGTTTTTCCTTATATACGCCATATAGATCATGCCTACAAACATAAAGAGCAGTATGCTGCCTTATTGATTCGTACAATGAAAAAACCTGTTGAAGATTCATTGTATAAGGGGAATGATGCTATTACAACAATAATATTAAAAATTCGGAAATTAACGAACAGCTACACACCTCCTGAAAAAGTTTGTGTCAGTCATAAAGTTGTACTTGCTAAATTGAAAGAATTGGACAATGATCTGATGCATCATTTCTATCTTGAGCAATCAATACTATATCCAAGAGCTATTGCTATTGAAAAAGAAGTACTAAGTTTTTAATAAATTTAAAAATTATCAAAGCTTATTCGTGAATACACATAATAGGAATATGTGATTGGAATATCAATTGCTTGGTACTACTTGGTTTAAAAATTCCATCCAGTAATTTGTGTTTTTTTGGTATTGCAATAATCAGGTCCATGTTATTTTTTTCTGCAAATTCATTGATGCCGTCTTCTATATCCGGATTGGTTATAAACTGATAAGTTGGTTTTAAATCGTCAAGTAAAAAGTGCAGCTTAAATGTTTGTTCAGGTGTTTCCGGATGAAAGTTTTTATTATTATAGTCGACATTTAGGATATGAAGATCTGCCTTAAAAGTACTGACCATTTCTTTGATGACAGCTACTGGAGTTTTTTCTTGTACTTCTTTGAAATCGCAGGCAAAACCAATTTTATTGATACCTTTTCCATATTCTTTTCCTGGAGGTATAGCTATTACAGGCCAGGAAAGGTGACGAATTGCAGTTAAGGTAGTGCTTCCAAATAATAAGTTTTCAATTCCGGTTTTCCCTTTTGCCCCCATTATTACTGCAAATGGTTTTTCTTTATTGCAGAGTTCTTCAATTTCATCAATAGGAGTTCCAACTCTGCTTTCGATTTCAACTTTAATTTTTCCTGAAGTAATATGTAGTATATTATTTTTTAATTCTGTTAACTGCATTTCGCTATTTTTTTTCATTTCCTCTACTGAAACTACAACAACTGGAATTTCAGTGTAAGAAACAGGAATATTATATACATTCACTAGCAGTAATTCTGCATTTATGTCTACCGCCATGTCTGCCGCATAATTCAATGCATTTAATGCAACAGGAGAAAAATCTGTAGGAACGATTATCTTTTTCATTTTCATTTTTTTGCAATACTAATTTACGCATATTGGTATTAATAGTAAATGACTTCAATCATTGAATTGGATAAATTTTGTCCCGCAAATCATAGTCACAGATGATTTTTGTCAAAAAGGATCGTTTAATTAGTGCCTAACTTTAATTATTAAAAATTTCAACATGAAAAAGAATATGTCATCGTTTGATAGAGGTATTAGGTTATTGATTGTAGCAGTAATTGCTGTCTTGTATTTTACAAATTCTATATCTGGTATCTTGGCAATAGTATTGTTAATTGCGGCAGGAATATTTCTACTAACAAGTTTAGCCGGCTCTTGTCCTATGTATTCATTATTTGGGATTAGTACTTGTAAAGTAAACAAGGACACAACTAGTTAAAAGATTTAAAATTTGTGCCTTGTACTCAGTATTTTTGTTATATTAAAAAGGAGGAAAATACTTCTCCAATATAATAAATGACATAATCAACATGCTTGATCAGGTACACATGGTTTCTCTGTTTGAAAATGCAACAGAGGGAATAGTTTTAACAAATAGTCAAGGAGTTATTGTAATGGCAAACCCAGCTGCAGAGAATATGTTTGGGTATGCAAAAAATGAATTGATCGGACATCCAATTGAAATTCTTATTCCTGAACAATTCAAGCCAAATCATCATAAGCTAAGAGAAAGTTTTTATGAGCATCCTTCAAACAGGTCGATGGGTCATGGACGGGATTTGCATGGCAGAAAAAAAGATGGAACAAACCTTCCGGCAGAAGTTAGTTTAAGCCATTATGAAAGAGATGGCGAAATGTATGTGATTGCATTTATTGTAGATATATCTGAAAGGAAAGATATTGAAAACAATATGTTGTTACAAAAAGCAGAACTTGAAAATATTACAGGAAAAATAAGACAATTAAATGCTGAATTGGAAATAAAGGTTGAAGAGCGGACTTTGATATTAAAAGAAGCATTACAAAAATTGGAACAATCACAAAAGGAACTTAGTGAAGCATTGAATAAGGAACGAGAATTGAATGAAATAAAAAGCAGGTTTGTTTCAATGGCGTCACATGAATTCAGAACGCCGCTTACAACTGTATTTTCATCGGCATCACTTTTAGCTAAATATACGAATACAGAAGATCAGGATAAAAGGGATAAGCATATTCAAAGGATAAAAAATTCCGTTTCTAACCTGAATGATATATTGGAAGATTTTCTGTCTTTGGGAAAACTAAATGAAGGAAAAGTTGAAAGCTTATCTGAGAAAATTAATATAAAAGAAGTTATTCAAGAAACATTGGAAGAAATGCATCCAATACTTAAAAAGAATCAACATTTTATAGTAGAGTGTGAAGGAGATTGTGTTGCATTTTCGGATGGGAAATTGCTTAAGAATATTTTGATTAATCTGATTAGTAACGCAATTAAATTTTCGGATGAAGGAAAACCTATTACTATAAAAGGAGTTCATGAAGCTGAAGTAGCAGCAATTTCAGTTGTCGATCAGGGTATAGGAATAGCTGATAAAGATATGGAGCACTTGTTTTCTAGTTTCTTTAGAGCCACAAATGCTACCAATATTCAGGGTACAGGACTAGGATTACACATTGTTAAAAGATATGTTGATGTTTTGGGAGGGAAAGTAGGGATACAAAGTGTATTAAATAGGGGCACAACTGTTAACTTTACTATACCTATAAATAAGACTTGAATATGAAATCAATTTTAGTAATCGACGATAATCCTGATATTAGAGATAATACTGCAGAAATACTTGAGTTGGCTGGATATAAAACATTTACAGCAGAAAATGGAAAGAGGGGAGTGGAAGTTGCTATAAAAGAAATACCTGATGTAATTGTTTGTGATATTATGATGCCAGAATTGGATGGATATGGTGTCCTTCATCTTTTGCGCAAAAATGATAGTACTGTGAATATTCCATTTGTATTTCTTACTGCAAAGACAGAAAGAAGTGATTTTAGAAAGGGAATGGAAATGGGTGCTGATGACTATATAACAAAGCCATTTGAAGATATTGAGTTATTAAATGCGATTGAGATGAGGCTTAAAAAAGCTAAAATCCTTGATAGTAAATATGCTCCTTCACAAGAAGGGATCAATGAATTTATTAAAGATGTAAAAAGTTCTGGACTAATTAGTCAATTGGCTGATCAGTATAATGTTGAAAGTTATACTAAAAAGCAGTCTTTGTACCAGGAATCTAAAAGGCCACGGTTTCTTTATTATCTAGTAAAAGGAAAAGCAAAAGGTATTAAAACTCATGAAGATGGGAAGGAATACATCACAAATCTTTTTAGCGACGGGGATTTTATTGGCTATCCTGCTTTAATAGAGGACAAAAATTATGATGATACTGTAGTGGTTATGGAAGAATCAGATATTATGCAGATCCCAAAAGAGGATTTTTTGCAGATGATATATGGTAATATGGATATTGCTGCAAAGTTTATTCGAATCATTACACAGAATGTGAAAGAGAAAGAAGAGAGGTTATTAAGCCTGGCCTATAGTTCTCTAAGAAAAAGAGTGGCCAAAGCTTTGGTAGATATACAGACTAAATTTAATGCAGAAAATGAAAATAAACCTTTGGAGATTTCAAGAGAAGATTTTGCACATTATGTTGGAACAGCAACAGAGTCTTTGATAAGAACTCTAAGTGATTTTAAATCAGAGAAGCTAATAGCAATAAAAGAAGGGAAAATTGCAATCCTCAACATCGAAAAATTATCAAATTTACTATACTAAAAACCCCCATCATTTCAATTTATGACGGGGGTTCAATTTCTAAAAACATCCGTTTTAATTAACCGAAATGCTTTTAACTTTTTTAGGTTGCTTTAATTCCATTTTTGGAATAGTAAGCTTTAACTCACCATTTTTGTACACCGCATCAATTTTACTAAAGTTGCAATTTTCAGGAAGTGTAAAGTTTCTGCTCCAACTTGAATAATTGTATTCTCTACGATTAAATCGACCATTTTCTTCCTCTTTTTCTTCTTTTTCAGTCTCTGCGCTAATGGTTATCATATCGTCATATGCATCTACTTTAAAATCCTTTTTTTCTAAACCAGGAGCAGCTATACATAAATTGAATTCTTTTTCAGTTTCACTTATGTTAACTGCAGGAACATTAATTGCTTTTCCAAGATTAAAGTATTCATCCATTGGTGTGTTAAAAAATTTGTCCATCCAGCCACTTTCAAAAACAGATGGCCAGGAGTTTCTGGGCTTCTCTACTGTTTTGTTTTCCATACATTTTATTTTTAAGGTGAAAGAATCTTTTGGGGTAATTTACTAATCCTCACCTCAAAGAACAATGATTAATGTTTGACAGAATAATGATATTCGTCAGTTTATAAAATGTAGTATAATTCAATGATCTGAATCCCGACTTAAATCATAGTCTTGAGGTTTTTCAATTGATTTTTTTACAGTAGAAATTTCCCTGCCATGATTATTTTGTTGTTGTAAGGTCCAGTTATCTGTCATAGTTGTTTCCAACCATAGATTACCTGATTTTCGGAATACCTGAACGGCAAGTCGAAACTTATCTCTAAAAATATTCTCGAATTCATTTACTTTCATTTCCTCATTAATTTCTAAAGTTGTATCAACTATACCCAACTGCCCATCCCCTAGTTTTTTATTGTGCGGGATAATCTGGCTGGAGCTGAAATTACTTCGGGTAAAAGATTTATTATTGAAAAATTCAAGTTTCAAAAAAGGAAATTGACTGTTAAACTCTTTTTGTATATCACTAATAAGCGTATTTGAAGAAATTATTAAAGACATAATTAAGTGATTAGTAAACATAAATAGTAGCTTTCTCTTTGTTTTCGACTGAGTCGCTTCTCGGAATATGGATAATTAATTCTCCATTTAAATAGTCTGCATGAGCTAATATAGCTTCCGCATCATTTGGTAATTTAAAAGTTCTGGTCCACTCTGTAAGATCATATTCGCAACGATCGATTGTGTCTTGAGTCGTTGTAGAATCTTTCTTCCCTGAAATTGTAAGAATCGAGTTTTTGAATTCAATGCAGAAATCATCTCTCTGTAGCCCAGGCGTTGCAATTATTATTACATAATTATCTTTATTTTCTACAATATTTACGGGTGGAATAAGTAATGAAGCAACAAGGGCAAAATCTTCTGATTGATTGAAATAATCAACTTTTGATTTATGAATGGGGATTTTTTTATTACATGCTATTCCCGGATACATAATTGTTGTTTTAAAAAAGTGAAAATAAATTTAGTCACTCCAAAAAAAAATGACATACTACAGTGCCTGCAATGATTTAAATCATCAAATTCAATTATATGTAATCGAATATTGCGAAAGTATTTTATGGGAATATTTTATGTGATTTAATTTTATTACTTTTTTCAATATGGATGATAGTTTTTTTTCATATTTAGAACGCCTTCAGATAATGGGGTTCTTTGTTGCTTATCCTATAGTCTATTTATTTGTTAAAAGCTTTTTTAGCGGAGCGAAAAATGAAAGAATTAGTCAACTCCCTTTTTTCTTATCCTATGCATATGCATTAGTTGGCACTTTATATGTGGGTCTTTTGATCAGGGATTTATATCCATTTTCTTCAGTCTTGCAAAATGATTCTAGTAATTTATTTTCATTTTTGAAAATATGGGGATTGCTCTCTTTAATTTTCTGGATTCCAAAAATTGCAAAACAGCCAGTGTTTAGCTTGCTTCACAGTCTTATTTTTTTCTATTTTTTAGTTAAGGATTTACTCTTTTTTACTATAAAGTTGAGAGATGAAACTGTTATTAAAAATGATATGCGTGTATTTACAGATAGTTTGCTATTAAATATTATTTCCCTTTTTTTTATTTTTCTAATTGCTCTATTGTATCGTTGGGTAAAAAAGACAACATAGTCTTTTTAATTACAAATTCCTGATGTGACAAATATCACTTTAGTTTTTGATGCAAGTCATGATAAGATAAATTATTCAAAAATAGCTTTACACCGATAACAAAAAACAATTATTCACATTTAATTAAAATTTTATGAAACTGTTTAATAATAAAACTCTATTGGTATTGCTGCTTTTAATTAGCGGATACGGGTATATGATAAGTTGCACAAGGGATAACGATTTGATTGTGCCGGTGCAATTAACTCAACCATTCGTTCCCAATAGGGGAAACAATGTACACACACCTGGCACGCAAACTGCAGGTGATCCAGCTCAATGGAAAATGGATAAATCTCACTCTAGTGTTCTTTGGTCAACCAGTTATGTAGGGGCTTCAGGCTTGCTAACAGGACGGTTCAATCAATTCGGTACACATGAAGTAACTGCTGCTGAAATGCAAAATTATACTACTTCTGGACAGCCTTTGCTTGATAATTCATGGGCATTTAATGAAAGTGATCCAAGCCAGACTTTTATTAATGGTTATGTTCAAATAAACACATCCAATACTGGTGAGCCGGGTAGAGATGCTGGCTGTAACATAAGTGGAATGGGAACTACTGCAATAGTTTCAGGTACTCAGAATCTTAATGTTACAAATATTGCCAAAATAAAATCAACTAAAGTTGAATTGGATCCTACTAGTAACGGTTACATCGTCACACTGGATTTTACCTGGCAAGGAAAGTTGACTTCACCACTAACAAAATCTATAGTTGGTAAATTAAATTATGTGCCAAAATCTAGAATAGCTAGCGCAACACCCTATGATGTATTTGGACTTCAATTATTATTCTCTTTCAATTGTCGTGACTTTGGAATTACCAGTACAAGTATTGCCGATAAAATTGACATAGAATGTAACATGAATTTCCACAATAAATAAAAAAATAAAACTATTTATTATGAAACGTATACTATTATATATTGCTTTGATTGTTTCAATTGGTATAGCTATGTCGGGTTGCTATAAAGATATCATAAAGCCCGATTTGCCAAAAGATCCAAATGCACCCCCGCAACAAGTAAGTTATGCTAATGAATTAAAGCCTTTATTAGCGGCAAGTTGTGCAGAAGTTGGATGTCATGTGTCTGGTGCTCATAAACCTTATTTAACTCCAGATGTATCTTATCAACAAATAGTTAATGGTGGTTTTGTGAATTTGGCCTTACCAAATCAAAGCATTTTGATTACAATGCTAAATGGCGATATGTCTCAGTACATGCCATCGGCGGATAATAGACAAAAAGTGCTTGATTGGATAAGAAATGGAGCACCAAATAATTAACTGACTTAAACTTAATTACAATGAAACTTAAAAATATAAAAAAACGAACCTCACTTTTGGTGCCTTTCATTCTTTTTGGTTTCCTTTTTATTCTTGGGGGTAGTTTGTTCGCACAAGAGGAGTCAACAACAGATGTTCAGGAAAAAATAGTAAAAGAAAAACCTGTAAAAAATACATTTGAAAGTGTATGGATAGGGGATAATCAAACTATTCTGGTTCCTATTAAAGGAACAATGGAAATGGATATTCAACACCGATTTGGCACCTGGAATAAAGGATATGATGATTTCTGGGGGTTTTTTGCTCCATCCAATATACGAATTGGTATGAGTTATGTTCCAATTAAGAATTTAAATATCGGAGTTGGATTTACTAAAACATCTGCAGCAGTAATCCCAAAAGGAGGAATTTCATCAGTGGCGGGACCATTATGGGATGGTAGCTTGAAATATTCAATCATAACGCAAACAAAAGGAAAATATCCTGTAAGTTTAAGTTATTATGTTAATGCTGCATTTAATACAAAGAAGGATCCGAATAACGAAATTTATCGTTATAGTAGTGATCGATTATCATATTTCCATCAATTATTGATTGCAAGAAAATTAACTGATAAGCTTTCCGTTCAGGTAGCACCAAGTGTTTCGCATCATAATGTAGTAAATGGGTATTTTACAAAACTTAATGATTCGACTTTGCAAATTAACAAATCAATGAAGTTTGATCACATTGCGGTTGCTTTATCTGCCAGGTATAAACTAACTGGCGTAACTTCTTTGATGATTAATTATGATCAACCAATTACTAAACATGCAACTAAAAATCCAAATCCTAGTTTATCCTTTGGAGTAGAATTTAATACAAGTAGCCACTCGTTTCAGTTGTTTTTTACTAACTATTATTATTTGAATCCTTCGATAAATAATATGTTTAATTCTAATAATCCGTTTACTTATACGGATAAATCAACTGACAATCCTGCAACTACTGATATTATTGAAAGCACAGAAGTTAAGGGGGGAAGGTTTCTCATTGGATTTAATATTACCAGACTTTGGAATTATTAATTAAAACGTAAAATAGATATTGCATCATATTGTTATTTAATCCCCGAACTTCCTTGGTTCGGGGATTTTATGCGATCAATAAATTAATATGAATTGGCCAAGAATTAGATTTCAGACGCATTTTAAATTGCTTTTTTTTATTTTCTTTTTTAGTCAAATACTTTCTTGTAGAAGTCATAAGGAGAAAAGTAATAATCAACTGCAACAAAGCGCAAAGTCTGAATATCTCAAGCCACCATCTAGTTATCAAGATAGTCTGATTATTAATAGAGCTTCAGCTGTTTTTTATTACCCAGACTCATTACAGTTGCTACAAATAAAAGCTCTTATGGATAGTAGTGAGTATGATGGTACAATGCATGAATTTTTTTATCAAATCAGGAATTCAAAAATTGTAATAAAAAAAAATTATCCTAATTTAAACATCATTGATGTTAAACATTATCGCTTTCTTTTATTTCAAAATAATAATAAGCTAACTGAAATCATTGATCTTAATAAGCAGAATGATGCATACGGACTTTTTCTTTTTAATCAAGCAAAATCTCCCCAACTTGTAGATATGACAAATATTGAAACGGCTTTAGATACTTATTTTAAATGATAAAATGTTTAAAAGAATTGTCTAAAAAGGATATTGGCATCTTTAAATATGATTAAAATCAGTTAGACAACCTATCGATATCAATTCTCATCATTAAGCTTTAAACTACTTTGCATTAGGAAAAATCAAATAATATATTTTCAACTTAATAAATAGAAATAAAATGAAAAAAAGCATTCTTACACCTATTCTTATCTTAATCAGCGGTTTATTCATTTTCAGTGTTTTAACTGCTTTTAAAACATTTGAAGGACAAAAACCATGGCCAGTGCCGGATAAGTATAAAAACATGAAAAATCCTATTAAGTCAGATGCCTCTTCTATAGCATCTGGTAAAGCACTATGGAATACACATTGCAAATCTTGTCATGGTAGTAAAGGATTGGGTGATGGATCAAAGGCAGCACAATTGAAAACTGAACCTGGAAATTTTTCACTTGCAGCTTTTAAATCTCAATCCGATGGATCAATATTTTATAAAACTACAGAGGGCAGAGATGATATGCCAGGTTTTAAGAAGAAAATTTCGGATGATGATGATAGATGGGCTATTGTGAATTTCATAAGAAGTTTATAGTTAGTATGTAGGATATTATTATAAAAGCCAGTCAACTAAAATTGACTGGCTTTTATTTTTCAGCAAATATTTTCAGTATAGGTTGTGTGACAAAAGTCATATATGGCTATGATGCAAATACTTATTTAAAATTAGAGGGCAACTTACTTTACACGGTATAAATAATTACTCTCAATTATGGAACAACCAACTAAATCGCCAACAAGAAAAAAATTTTTGTTTTTCGGGGCTGCAATTCTTTCTTCACTTGCTTTTTTTAAAATCTTTCCTAAACATAAAAAACAAAAAAAAGAAACTGTAAAAATGTTGACCCAGGATGGGCGACTTGTCGAAATAGACAAAACATTTTTAGCTTCTTCAAAGAAAAAGATTGATAATAAAGAGTTGCAAGAATGGGTGAAAAATAAATAATCTAACCAGAAAATTAACTTAAAATGAGTTGTAAATGCAATAAGGAAGAAGGTTGTCAGAATAATAATTCTCGCAGGGAATTTTTACTTTCGGGTTTAGCTGCAACGATGGTTGCCGTTGGATGTAGCGATAAAACCTCACCTTTTATACCAGAAGAAACAATAGCCTTAACTGGCGAAAAAGTAAAGTTGCTTTCTGTTGATGGAGAAGTGATAGAAATAGATAAAGCTTACTTGAAGCCAGTGCCAGATATTACTCACTTAACGAACAAGCAAGAAAGAGAAGGAATGGCTGGAAAGAAATTTGTGATGGTAATAGATTTGTCCAGATGTAAAAACTTAAAAAAGTGCCAGAGTGCATGCAATCATGCACATCAAGTACATCCTGGTCAGAATTGGGTAAAAGTGTTAAGTATGGATGATGCAGATCATTCAGCTCCTTATTGGCAACCTACTACTTGTATGCATTGCGATGAGCCACCTTGTGTAAAAGTTTGTCCTGTTGATGCAACATTTAAAAGACAAGATGGAATCGTATTAATTGATAGTAATCGGTGTATAGGATGTAGATTTTGCATGGCAGCTTGCCCCTATACTACAAGGGTATTTAACTGGGAGGACCCAATCCAAGCCGTTGTAACTGATAATTCAATGCCTCAAGAAAATATGGATTCAAAGCAACATTACTCATGCGAAACAAGTTTGCCACAAAAAAAAGGTACTGTTGGTAAATGTGATTTCTGTCCAGATATGATAAGAAAAGGAGAACTCCCACATTGTGTGTCAGCATGTCCCAATGGTGTATTTATGTTTGGAGATATGAATGAAGACGCAGTAACAAATGGTGCTGAAACATATCGGTTTAGCGATTTAATAAAAGACAAAGCAGGCTACCGGTTGATGGAAGATCTTGGTACTAAACCAAGTGTTTATTATTTACCTCCGGTTAACAGAAGTTTTCCTTTCGAATCTGGACTGGAAAACCAACTTCCTGCTGATCAAATGAACCATTCAAAATAATTATCGTGGAAAAATCAAATCAACTATCAGAAGAACAGATAATTCAGGACTTATTGCCACAAAAGTTTGGTAGAAGGGGAATGATATGGACAGCTATTTTAATATTATTCTGTCTGGTTGGAGCATATGCATATTACAGGCAATTGAGATATGGATTAGTTGTAACTCATATGAGGGATTATGTTTCCTGGGGAATATATATTTCTAACTTTGTTTTCTTTGTAGCCATTAGTTTGGTTGGCTCATTAATTACGGCCATTTTCCGGCTTGCAAAAGTTCCCTGGCGTACCCCACTTACACGTATATCTGAGATGATTGCAATATCAGCAATCACTTTTGCTGCATTGATCATTATTGTGGATATGGGACGTCCTGAAAGATTATTAAATTTATTCACTCACGGGAGAATTCAATCACCAATTCTTTGGGATGTAATTGTGATCTCAACGTATTTCTGTATCAGTTTGTTCTTGTTATACGTTACGCTAATTCCAGATATTAAAATAATGATGAATGTAAAAGATAAAATAACAAAGCCTTTTCATAAAATTTATCGTTGGTTAGCTTCATTTTGGAAGGACCAATCTGATCAGGAAAAAATTCGGGACAGAATCATTACGATTCTTTGTATTACTATTATTCCAGTTGCTTTTTGTATTCATACTGTTACTTCATGGTTATTTGCTACAACATATAGACCAGGTTGGGACAGTACGAATTTCGGTGCCTACTTTGTATCGGGTGCATTTCTTGTAGGTGCAGGTGGTGTTGTTGTTGCAATGTATGCTTTTAGAAGAGCTTATAAATTAGAAAGGTATATTACTGATATGCATTTTGATAAAATGGGAAGAATGCTGGTTTTATTATCATTACTATACCTCTATTTCAATGTAAATGAGTATCTGATTCCTGCATTTAAAATGAAAAAATCTGAAGCATCACATTTAACCCAATTGTTTTCTGGCGAATATGCGCCAATGTTTTGGTTTGCTATTTTGGTAGGTATGATTATTCCAATTTTTGTTCTTCTGTTTAAAAAAGGAAGAAAACCACTGCCTATGTTTATTGTTGGAATAATGGTAGTAGTAGGTGCCTGGTTTAAACGTTATCTTATTGTTACACCAACATTACTTCACCCTCTTCTACCAATGCAGGAAGTCCCTGAAAGTTATCACATTTACTTTCCAAGTTGGGAAGAGTGGTCAATTTCGTTGGGATCCTTGGCAGGAGCATTATTAATTATTACAATTTTAGCAAGATATTTTCCCGTTATTTCAATATTTAAAACGTTAGAAGATGAAAAAGAAAAATCAGCATAATCTAGTACAGCTACTCTTATTCGGAATGCTAATATTTTTCTTTGCTGGTAGCAATATTGTTGAAGCCCAGGAAAAAAGCGAACCCCAGCCTGTAAAAAAATATTTGACATTAAAGTATTTTAATGTTGCCAATCGTCAACAATACCTGTTATTAAATGCAATTACTAAAGACGATAAAGGTGTTTCACCTCAGCAAAATAAAAAATTCTCCATTTACATAGATAGTAATGATCCTGCTAATTTGATCGCCACAGTTACTACCAATAAGATGGGAGCAGCAAAAGCATTCATTCCGCCAGTACAAAAAGCGATTTGGGATTCAAGTGCCAAGCATATTTTTTTAGCAGAAACAGATATGGGAACAGATGATGAACAAACGCAGGAAATTGAAATAATAAAAAGTAAAATTACAATAGATACGTTGAATGAAGATGGTGTAAGAAGTATAACTGCACAGGTTATGAAATTGGAAAATAGTGAATGGGTGCCGGCACCTGAAGTGGAATTAAAAATTGGAATTGTAAGAATGGGTAAAATTCTTTCAGCAGGTGATGAACCAACCTACACTACCGACTCTAGCGGAATAGCTACTGTTGAATTAACAAAGGATAGTTTGCCAGGTGATGAAAATGGGAATTATATACTGGCAGCTAAAGTTGAAGACAATGACGAGTTGGGAAATCTGTTCATTGAAAAGACTGTAAACTGGGGTGTTCCAAATCAAATTGATAAAACATTTTTTAACCAAAGAACTTTATGGAGTACCGCAAACAGAACACCTGGCTGGTTACTTTTTGCGGCTTATGCTATTGTAATAGGTGTTTGGGGAACGCTAATCTATCTTATTTTCCAACTGCTCAAAATCAAGCGACTTGGTAGGGTTAAGGTGAAATAATTAAAAGAAATACTTTTTAATCTTCCAAAAAATCTTCTAAATCTCGTCTTTCCTTTTTTGTTGGCCGTCCTATTTTACTAGGTCGTTTACCGGTATGAAAACTAGCAGCTTGGTATTGTAGTCGTTGTATTTCTTCTTCTGGGGTTATGTCAATATAGTTTTTGATAGCTTCGGAAGCAGCCACCCTTTTTTGTATCAGTCCGGTTACTTTTATTCGCCATCTTTTGGCTTCTGTTTTTACCTCGTATTCATCACCTATAGAAACATTTTTTGCGGCTTTTGCTTGCGAACCATCAAATTTTACTTTTCCAGTATCACAGGCAGCAGCTGCCATTGTTCTTGTTTTAAACAAACGTATAGACCAGAGATATTTATCGAGACGGAGTTTTTCTTTATTTTCGGACATCAAGCAAAATTATGAAAAGACGCTGCATTGTTCTGTTTTCTGTTTTCCTTTCTTTTTCAGGTAATAGCCAAATAACTAATTTTAGAAATATTAGTATAGAGGAAGTTGTTCTGAAATTTTCACAGTCATATATAACCAATTATGAGGAAGATGGTTATATAAAATTTGAAAAAAGAAAAGAAGGCTATGTCATTGCTTCCAGCCGTTTCGAAAATGGGTATCTGCGTCCCTTTAAAAGACAAGTTTTCTATAGTAGCCTTGATACAGGATATGCGGAATTAGATTTTACAGAAAATAAGGGGATAAAACAGCCTGAGGTTTCAGAGTATCTTGATGATTATCTGATCAGGAATTTCAACATACATATACTTTATAATTATCCAGGATGGTATAAAGATGTAATTGACAGCCTAGAAAGCCAACCTGAATTATCCGATGACCAATTGTATGGACTTGGCAGAGCATATAATCAGGCTTTTTTTGATTTAATCTTAGATCAAGACGATGATCCGGAAAATCAATGGAGTTTAGGAAAAAATGTTAACTGCCTTTCAAATTGGCAAATAGCAATTATTGATTCTCTTTCAAATAAAACGTTGGCTTGTTATAGAAAGCTTATGGAAAGAAATCCTGCATATGAAACGGCTGTTGGACCTATAGCGTTGAAATTTGCGAATGAAGTAATGACACATTTTCATTTTATGCTCACTTTTGCGAATGAAAGATCTCTTTCATTAAAATTACCTGAGCATTTGTATACTGAAGAAGTATTGCTTCCATTAAGAAATTCACTAAAGTCTTGTCCGCCAGGTGCAATACTTTTATCTTTTGGAGATAATGACTTTTATCCAATACTTTATTTGCAAAAGCATGATAAATTGCGAAGCGATGTATATCTTATTAATTATAACTTAATATCTATTGATCAATATATATTCAGAGCTACAAAAAAACAATTTGAATCCTCTCCAATAAAAATCTCTGTTGATACTGCATTATACACTGGAAAGCTAAATGAATATATAAGAATTAAAAGGGATTCCGGAATTGTTACCTTTTCTAATTTGCTGCCTATTTTGAAAGAATCTAAGTGGCCGGAAAGCAATGCTCCGGTTTTAAAAGGGAATAAATTTGCTTTTTCAACCATTTCTGGTAAGAAGGTTTTTCTTCTTGGGGATAGTTATATGTTAAAGAATCATTGGATATTAATAAATATAATTGAGAACCTGGGTGCAAGAAAACTTTGCCTGCTTGCAAACTTTGCAGATCCATTATTTAAAGATTTAAATCGATTTTTTATTAACAAAAACAATATTTCGGTATTAAAATAAAAAAACCTTTTCTCTGAAAAGAAAAAAGGTTTTGTCATTTATTTTAACAATTATCCTTCAGCAAAATATTTATGGAAGAAAGGTATTGTTTCAATTCCTTTATAATAGTTAGCAATATTATACTTTTCATTTGGACTATGAAGGTTGTCATTATCAAGTCCCATGCCCATGAAAACAATTTTTACGCCTAATTCTTTTTCCAAAATAGTGCAAATTGGTATACTTCCGCCACCCCTGACAGGAATTGGTTCTTTCCCAAAAGTTTCTTTTACAGCTTTTGATGCAGCTATATAACCTTTGCTATCAATCGGAGTTAAGTAAGGTTCGCCACCGTGATGAAGCTCTGCAGCAACTTCTACACTTGCAGGAGCAATTGATTTAAAATAGTTCAATAAAACTGCTGTTATTTTTTCAGATGATTGATTGGGAACTAACCTGGCAGAAATTTTTGCATATGCTTTAGAAGGTAAAACTGTTTTAGCTCCTTCACCGGTATAGCCACCCCAAATGCCATTAATTTCTAATGTAGGACGTATACCAGTTCGTTCATATGTAGAATATCCTTTTTCGCCCCATAATTCTTTTATACCCAATTCATCTTTATATTCTTTTTCATCAAAGGGAGCTTTATTTAATAATGCTCTCTCATCAGCTGTAGATTCTAAAACATCATCATAAAACCCAGGAATGGTGATGTGATTATTTTCATCATGACAGCTTGCTATCATTTTTGCAAGTATGGTAATTGGATTGGCCACTGCTCCACCATATGTACCACTGTGTAAATCTCTATTTGCACCAGTAACTTCTACTTGTATATAACTTAAGCCTCTCATGCCAATATCCAATGAAGGAGTGTTCATACTTAATAAAGAAGTATCACTTATTAAAATCACATCACATTTCAAAAGATCTTTATTTGCAGCAACAAATTTTCCAAGATTTGGGGAGCCAACCTCTTCTTCTCCTTCAATCAGGAATTTTATATTCGTTGTCATCGTATTAGTTTTCACTAATGTTTCTAATGCTTTTACATGCATGTAGAATTGTCCTTTATCATCTGCGCTTCCTCTTGCAAATACTTTTCCATCAACAATAGTGGGTTCAAATGGAGGATTGGTCCAAAGTTCTAATGGTTCGGCAGGTTGCACATCGTAATGCCCATATACTAATACAGTTTTTTTCGATGGATCAATTATCTTTTCACCATATACAACCGGATGTCCGGCAGTTGGTATAACTTCAGCCTTATCACATCCTGCTGCCAATAAACTTTTTTGTACTGCTTCAGCACATTTTAGCATATCTGGTTTGTGTTCACTTTTTGCACTTACCGATGGTATCCGAAGTAAGTCAAGCATTTCATTTAAATAGCGATCTTTATTTTTTTCCTGGTAATCTTTCCAAACTTGAGACATATTTGATTTATTTACATTAAAGCCAATTCGGGATAGGGACGAAGATAAGGACTACAAGTTTATTCTTCTTGCTGGGGGTTGGTTTTCGTATTTACAGCTTTTGTAACCAATTTATTGCCATATCTTTCTTTGATTGTGTCAACTGCTTTGTACAAATTGAGTTTTTCCATATTATTCTCAAATAAACTCATTTGCATAGTGAAAGGAATAAATTGACTAAACCTTACACCTAATAAACGAATTGGTCTTCCTTTCTGCCATGATTTATTGAAAAGGTCTTTTACTTTAGCGATTAGTACATCATCCAGTGCCGTATAATCTACAGTCTCTTGCCGGGATGTAGTTTCAAAATCAGAATAACGAATCTTAACAGTTACACAACCAGTTAATTTATCATCTTCCCGTAATCCCTGTGCTGTTTTTTCTGTTAGTCTGACCAATTCCTTGTATAGAAAATCAATGTCAGTATGATCTTTGTCGAACGTATTTTCATGGCTCATACTTTTCTGTTCCCAGTCAGTTGCAATTTCAGTACTGCCGATACCATGAGCTTTGTGCCAAAGCGATTCGCCCCATTTTCCGGCAATTTTTTCCAGGTGTTCTTTTGGTGTATTGGCAATATCTTCAATTGTATATATGCCAAAGCTCTTTAAATGTTGCTCTGTTTGTTTACCAACACCATTTATTTTTTCGATACCCAATGGCCATAGAAATGCAGTTTCTTTTCCATGCGGAATTTCTAAAAAACCATTGGGTTTCGCTTCATTGGTAGCCATTTTGGCAATGAATCTTGCAGAAGCCAGGCCACATGAAATAGGAAGACCTGTTTCTTTACGAATCGTTTCCCGCAGATCTTTTGCATATTGACTTACACCAAAAAATTTATCCATACCGCTCAAGTCAATATAAAATTCATCTATAGATGCTTTTTCAAATAAAGGAACTTTGGATGCAATAATTTCAGTTACCCATCTTGAATATTTACTATACTGATCTCTGCTTGAGTTGGTGACAATAGCTTGAGGACAAAGCTGCATTGCTTTTTTCATCGGCATTGCTGAATGAATGCCAAATTTTCGAGCCTCGTAGCTACAGGCAGCAACGACACCCCTTTCATAGCCACCCACTAAAACTGGTTTTCCTTTTAAGGAAGGATTATTGATAATCTCCACTGAAACAAAAAAGGAGTCGAGGTCGAAATGCGCAATATGCTTTTTGGAATTGTCCACCTATTAAAGGTAGAGAATGTATAAGGTTTCATTCAACATTACGCTACTAAATTAAGTCAAATATATATCCAATAATCCAGCAGGTAATTCTACAACTATTTCCTTTTTTTTATGATCCACTTTTTTCAAGGTTTCTTCATGTAAAGGAATCAGTACTTCTTTGCCATTTATATCAAGGCGGCAAAGCATCTGGTGTGGTTGTTCAATCAATTCCAGAATTTCACCGAGTGACTCATTTTCGTTTATTATCATATAACCAAGGAAACTTGCAGGTGCATTTTTTGCCGCAAATTTTTTAAAATCGGTTTCGGTTAGCCACACTTGTTTGGCCACTAGTTTTAGTGCGGCTTCTCTGATTTCAATACTTTCTAGTTTTATATAAATTTCATCTTCGGCTTTTATTTTAGTACTTTCTATGAAATAAGGAAGAAATGATCCTTTTTTTTCTTCTACAAATATTGCCGACAATCCTTTTAAAGAAGTTTTTTTACCCAGCTCATGTTTTAAAAGCATTTCTCCTTTTAAACCATGCACTGCTACAAGTTTTCCGATATTGAAATATTCTGCCATTGATAAGAATCAAATATTAATTTATACAAATCTGTGTAATCTGAATCTACTGAAAAAAAAATCCCGTTCGGCATATGCAGAACGGGATTACGAACTTTCAGGATGTGGACTTGTCCCAACTAAATCGTCGGGATTGATTTATCCTTCAGTGCCTGCAACTGCATCATCAGTAGCTTCAGCCTTTGGCTCTGCTTTTGATTCTACAGGAGCTTCTGCCCTTGGTTCAGGTCTGCGACCTGGCATTGGACGTCTTGCTCTTTTGTTGCGATAAGCATCTTCCTGGCGTCTTTTGATCTGTTGTTCATGCTCAAGACTCCAAGCAGTGAACTTCTCCATTGCAGTTGCATCATCAAAAAGGCCTAAGCTCACACCACGGAGCAAATGCTTTAGATACAATACTCCTTTAAAGCTAAGAATACGGCGAACAGTGTCAGTTGGTGTAGCACCTTTGTTCAGCCACTCCAATGCTTTTTGACGATCTAGCTGAATGGTAGCTGGAACAGTCAATGGATTGTAAGTACCTAATTTTTGAATGAATTTGCCATCACGGGGAGCCCGGGAATCGGCGATTACAATGAAGTAAAATGGTCTTTTTTTAGACCCGTGTCTTTGCAGACGAATTTTTGCTGACATAAATAGAAATTTAACAGCGTTAACAATAATTGTTTAGTCCGGTTGAAACCGGACGGCAAATATAGTATCGAAAGGGGAGAATGCAAAGCGAATGTCAACAGATTATAGTCTGTAGACAACGGAAAATCAACTATTGACGAATAATTTACTTATTAGCAATACTTTGTAATCGGGAAATAAAAAAGGAGACAATGGTATGTTGCTCTTGGTTATTGATAATAACAGTGGTCTTATCTCTTCATCCCCGGCATCATTCTGCCTAAAGCACTCATTTTATTCATATTCTTCATCATGCCTTTCATTTGCTCAAATTGTTTGATGAAAGCATTTAGCTCATTCAAATCTTTACCAGCTCCCTGGGCAATACGTTTTTTTCGACTTCCGTCAATCAGGTCAGGGTCTGCTCTTTCCGCCGGAGTCATTGAGTTTATCATTGCTTCAATTCCTTTAAAAGAATCATCATTGATATCAACGTCTTTTAATTTATTTCCCATGCCTGGAATCATTCCCAGCATATCTTTCATATTGCCCATTTTTTTGATGGCTTCCAACTGAGTTTTAAAATCCGCGAAGTCAAATTTATTTTTTCGGATTTTTGATTCCAGCTTTTTGGCAGCTACTTCATCAAATTGTTCCTGTGCTTTTTCCACCAAACTGGTGATGTCACCCATACCAAGAATTCGTTGCGCCATTCTTTCCGGATAGAATACATCCAGTGTATCCATCTTTTCACCGGCGCTGGTAAATTTAATGGGCTTTTGTACGGTGTATTTAATTGAAATAGCAGCACCCCCTCTGGTATCACCATCTAATTTGGTGAGCACAACACCAGTAAAATCAAGTCTTTCATTAAAAGCTTTGGCAGTGTTTACCGCATCCTGGCCAGTCATACTATCCACTACAAATAGAATTTCTTGGGGATTAACAGCCTCCTTAATATTGGCCACTTCTGTCATCATGACTTCATCTACAGCCAATCGGCCTGCAGTGTCTATGATCAAAACATTCTTGTTTTTGCTTCTTGCTTCTTTTACAGCATTTTTTGCAATGTCAACGGCATTCTTATTTTCAAGTTCTATATGTACATCAACGCCAATCTGTTCACCTAAGACTCTTAATTGCTCCATGGCGGCCGGGCGATAAATATCTGCAGCCACCAGCATTGGAGAGAGGCCTTTTTTTGTCTTTAAAAAGTTGGCCAGTTTTCCACTGAATGTTGTTTTACCAGATCCTTGTAAACCGGCGATTAAAATAATTGCTGGATTTCCCTTTGAGTTAAATGTCGATTCCTGTCCACCCATCAGTTCTGTAAGCTGATCTTGTACAATTTTTGTCATCAGCTGGCCGGGAGAGATGGCGTTGATTACTTTTTCTCCCATTGCCTGCTCCTTTACCTTATCTGTAAACTCTTTGGCAATCTTATAATTAACATCCGCATCTACTAATGCCCGTCGGATCTCTTTTACAGTGGTAGCAATATTTAATTCTGTAATTCTTGCCTGACCTTTCAGATTCTTAAAGGCACTTTCTAATTTTTCCTGCAAACTATTAAACATAATTCTCTTACTTTTTTCGGGTTCTCACAAAATGAAAAAAGTGAACATCAAATGTTCACTTTTTAAAGAATTACAAAGATACTACTTCACATTTTAAGGTTTGGGTAGTAGTATTAAAAATGTAAAATTTTATATCAAATAGTTATTTTTTAAATTAAGAACCTAAGTATGTTCTAAGCATAGTACAACGATTCGAAGCCTTTAACTTGGTGATGGCCTTGTCTTTGATCTGTCTTACTCTTTCTCTTGTAAGGCTGAATCGTTCTCCAATATCTTCCAGACTCATGGGATGGTCAACACCGATACCAAAAAAGAAACAGATTACTTCTTTTTGCCGTTCTGTCAACGTTTTCAAACTTCGGTCAATTTCCATTTTCAACGACTCATTGTGAACTAACAGTCCGTCTGTTTTATCGGCATTGTCATTTTCCAAGACATCAATTAACGTACTTTCTTCTCCATCAGACAAAGGCGAATCCATACTAACATGACGGGAATTGATCGCTAATGTAGCTTTTACTTCATCAATGTCCATTTCTAGTAAATCTGCAAGTTCTTCAGGTGTGGGTTCTCTTTCAAATTGTTGCTCGAGTAAAGAAAAAGCTTTTTGTATGCGGTTTGTTAATCCAACTTTATTTAATGGAAGTCGAACAATTCTTGATTGTTCTGCTAATGATTGTAAAATACTTTGGCGGATCCACCAAACGGCATAGGAAATGAATTTAAAGCCTCTGGTTTCATCAAATCGTTGTGCGGCTTTAATAAGACCGAGATTTCCCTCATTAATCAAATCGGGTAAGGATAAACCTTGATTTTGATACTGTTTAGCTACGGAAACAACAAAGCGTAGATTAGCTTTTGTTAATCTGTCTAACGATTTTTGACATCCCTGTTTAATTAAAGTAGCTAGCTTGACCTCTTCTTCTGGGGTAATGAGTTCGACCTTGCCGATTTCCTGAAGATATTTCTCCAAACTTTGGGATTCACGATTCGTAATCGACTTCGTGATTTTGAGTTGTCTCATACTCATAGAAATGGTTTTTGTGGTTTATTTTGAGGGGTAAGGCTCCGGTTTTGTGGAACTTATGACCCAAAAAATACCCGTTATGATATTGATGGTTTTTCAGAACTTATTGAAATTCAAAGCAATTTACCTAAATTGGTCAATGAGGCCAAATAAACTTTGACTTTGTTTTAACGGTTTTATGAGCAATTTATTTTGATTAAAAAGGGCAAAGTTTTATAGAATTGCCCAGTTTGAATAAATAAGATGAAAAATAAACGAAAAAAAAAATTGCGGCAATGATTTATTTTCTATTATTGCAGCCAACCTAATGATTTTTAGAGAGAAAGTAGAATGAGTAAACAATTATATACATTAGAATTTCCGGTACGCTGTTCGCCAACTATCTTATATGAATTCCTGTCTACCCCAGCCGGGCTTGGAGAATGGTTTGCAGATAAGGTGGACGAAAAAGAGAATATTTTTTATTTTGGATGGAGTGGTTCTTATGAAGAAGCTGATATGGTAGAAAAAGAGCAGGATAAATTTATACGCTTTCATTGGCGTACTGCACCAAAGAATGAATATTTTGAATTTCGCATCGATAAGTCTGAAATTACTAATCAGACTATCTTGATTATTTCAGATTTTGCTGAGAAAAAGGAGATCAAGGATCAAAGTAATCTTTGGGATTTTCAGGTGAAAGAATTAATTCATAGACTTGGTGCTTAATCAGCCAACAATTCAATTATTTTTTTATAATAGTTGATTAATTCCCTTTCAGTTTTTTTTAATTCCTGAATCGACATTTTATATGCCAATTTGCAAAATGATTTTTTAGTAATTACTGACTCAAAATCGCTTTTGTTCATTGTATTAATTGGAATATAGTTCGAAGGTTCAAAATGATGTTCCCATTCGTCAATATTGATGCAACAATAACACCCACTTTTGTTGAGGTTTGAATAAGCATTGAGTAGCTTTGTTTCATTCAACTTTTTGTAGTTGCCAGCAAGATGTATAGTAATACTGAAAAAATTACCCCACCAAAACATTGTACGAATCGCAAAAACTTCAGAATGGTTAAAGACTTTTGGAAAGTCAAGCATTCGGTAGGGTAGACCTTTATAGTTTTCACCCTTTGAAATCTTAGGCGATGATTGAATCAATTCAAAAGGAAGAGAATTATTAAATTGATTCAGGATCTCATTCTGCGTAACCTGAAGCATTGCAAGAAAGTGATCTATTTTTTTAAGAATAGCATTCTTTGTTAAAATCCAGTTTCCATCTGTAATCAATTCCAACTCCTTTTCCGAAAGCCTTATTTTTGCGTCGTCCATAACCAAAAATTTTTTCAATCACTTTATTTATTAAAGATAAGTGTTCAAAAAGCTAGATAAATTAATTGTAAAGGCCTTTATCGGACCCTTTGTAGCTACATTTTTTATCGTGTTGCTTGTACTTATCATGCAATTCTTCTGGTTGTATATTGATGATTTTGTTGGCAAGGGTATTGCAACAAATGTAATCTTTGAATTTATTCTTTATCAAAGTGCTGTTCTTGTGCCCTTGGCATTACCATTATCTGTTCTCTTATCATCTTTAATGACTTTTGGGAACCTCGGCGAAAGTTTTGAATTAGTCGCTATAAAATCTGCTGGTATTTCATTGTTGAGGTTTATGCGGCCATTGTTTATAGTAAGTTCAATTATTTCTGTACTGGCATTTTTATTTGCAAACTATGTAATTCCGGTTGCTAATTTAAAAGCAAGAACATTGCTTGGAGATATAGTATATGCTAAACCAGCTTTTGATTTAAAGGAGGGAGTATTTTATGATAAGATTCCAAATTTTTCAATAAAGATTGGGAAAAAGGAAAGTAATGATAGCGTAGTCAGAGATGTTATCATTTATGAGCAAGGCAATGTATTGCAAGACAATTTTGTGATTGCCAAAAGCGGTATCATGAAGGTTTCTGAAAATAAACGGTTTTTAGAATTTAATTTAAAAGATGGTTGGAGGTATCAGGAACGAGGCAATGTTTATGAGAAAAAGAATACAGAGTTTATAAGAATAAAATTTAAAGAGTTTAAAAAGCAATTTGATCTTAGTACATTAGGATTTAATAACCGAACTGCTGACAGTCTGAATAAAAACAATGAAAAAATGTTCAGCTTGCGGCAATTGAGATTTGCAATCGATTCTTTAAATAAAGAGTATAAAGAAATAAGAGCAAGTTCAGGTAGCAATATTTTTACTCAATTTAATTTTGCCAGGTTTCCCGATTCTTCCATTGCAAAACTTTCAGGCAAAGCGGAATTTGATTCGGTAGTTACCGATTTTAGTGGTCTATTGCCCGATTCTGCAAAGCGTAATATTCAGCTTAATATTAGGGAATTTGGTAGCTCAGGAATGATCTCGGCTAAAACAATGGAAGATAATTTGTGGGAAAAAGGAAGGAATATCAGAAAACATAAAATTGAATGGCACCGTAAAATAGTTTTGTCACTGGCTTGTCTTATATTATTTCTAATTGGCGCACCATTAGGTGCTATTATACGAAAAGGAGGTTTAGGAACACCCTTAATTTTTGCAATTCTATTTTTCATGCTCTTTTATTTTACCAGTACCACCGGTGAAAAATTTGCAAAAGAGAATACACTTACTTCATTTGGTGGTATGTGGTTGGCAACATTTGTACTTTTACCAATTGGTATATTTCTGACCTGGAAAGCAATGCGGGATTCTCAACTATTCAATAAAGAGTACTATAAAAAAGTTTCAACCTTTTTGAAAAGAGTATTAGGTAAGAAGACTAAGCAATCTGGGTTAACCTAAAAATAGGAGAATATAGTCTTGAAAAGAGAAAGACAAAATCTGACTGTACAAAAATGGGTAGCAGTAGTATCTATACTGCTGTTGGCAATTAAATTTATTGCTTATTATACCACACATTCTGTTTCGATACTTACAGATGCATTAGAAAGCATTGTTAATGTGGCTGCAGGTTTCATTGGCTTGTATAGTTTATTTATTGCTGCAAAGCCAAGAGATGCAGATCATCCTTACGGGCATGGCAAAGCGGAATTCTTATCTTCTGCAATAGAAGGGACCTTGATTGGTAGCGCTGGTGCAATTATTTTATATAAAGCAATTCATAATCTGGTTTTTCCAGTTCAACTACACAAGATTGATTTTGGTATATGGCTTATAGCAGGTACTGCTATAGTAAATTTTGTTTTGGGATTATACTGTCTTAAAATTGGTAAAAGAAATAACTCCCCTGCACTTACGGCAAGTGGTAAGCATTTACAAACAGACACATGGTCTACTGTCGGTATTATAATTGGGCTATTGCTATTGTTTTATACAAGATTAATTTGGATTGATAGTGTAGTAGCTATTTTATTTGCCTTATTTATTATGTATACCGGCTATACAATTCTCCGTGGTTCAATTGCTGGAATAATGGATGAAGTTGATCTCAAGTTATTGGCAAGGATGGTTGAAATACTTAATGCCAACAGAATAGAAAATTGGGTTGATCTTCATAATTTAAGAGTCATAAAATATGGTACTAAATTGCATTTAGATTGTCATTTGACCGTTCCATGGTATCTGAATGTACATGAGGCACATAACGAAATTGATAAATTAGCAGCAATCATACGAAAGGAGTTTGGCGAATCCCTTGAGTTGTTTGTCCATTCTGATGGATGCCTTCCTTTTCAATGTACAATTTGTGAAAAAGTAAATTGTCAGGAAAGAAAAAATAATTTTGAGCAAAAAGTTGAATGGACTTTAAATAATATATCACAAAATAAAAAGCATACAAAAGATGAAGACGAAAACTAAATGGAAAAGAAAACATGAGTTTGAAAGTTTTCACGGCGAAAACAAAATAAAAATAGATGGGAATAAAGAAAATGGTTATGGCCCAAAGGCATTATTACTAGCTGGTCTTGCCGGCTGCTCTGGTGTAGATGTAGTTGATATTCTGGAAAAAATGAGGGTTGAGTTTTCTGATTTTGAAATTGAAACAGAAGCGGTGCTTACGGAGGATCATCCAAAAGTGTTCAAAGAAATTTCGATTACTTATTTATTAAAAACTGATGCGGTGAATGAAGACAAAGTGAAAAAAGCAATTGATCTTTCGTTAGAAAAATATTGTGGGGTTTCAGCTATGTTACGAAAGAATTCACCAATTGGTTATAACTTGATAATAAAATAGGTATTCAATATCTGCCCTTTATTTTTGATTTAATACACATAAAGCCTAAGAAATTTATATGGCAACACATCCTGAGTCAAAAGCAATAAGAATTCAAACCAATAAAACGGAACAAAAGGAGCATTCTACACCTCTCTTTCTTACCAGCAGTTTCACCTATAATTCTGCCGAAGATATGGCAGCAGCTTTTTCTGATGATTCGTTGGATGTAAATATTTACTCCCGTTTTTCAAATCCGACTGTTGATGAGTTTATTGAGAAGATTGCAGCATTGGAAGGGGCAGAAGATGGAATTGCTACTGCAACTGGTATGGCTGCTATCTATGCTACATTCATGACTTTCTTAAATCAGGGCGATCATATAATTTCTGCATCTGCGGTATTTGGTTCCACCCATACTATTCTTACCAGGTATTTACCTAAATGGGGAATTGAGTCTTCGTATTTCGATATGAACAAGCCGGAAAGTATTACTCCTTTAATAAAGCCTAATACCAAAATGCTTTATGTGGAAACTCCGAGTAATCCGGGCTTGGATATAATCGATATTGAGTTTGTTGCAAAGATTTGTAAACAACATAATATTTTATTAGTTGTTGATAATTGTTTCGCTACCCCTGCAGTGCAGCAACCCATTAAATTCGGCGCTGACTTAGTTGTACACTCTGCTACCAAATTTATTGATGGACAAGGAAGAGTATTAGGTGGAGTAGTAGTGGGTAGAAAAGAATTGATACAACCGCTTTATCTTTTTATCCGTAATACCGGGCCATCTATGAGTCCTTTCAATGCATGGGTATTGTCTAAAAGCCTGGAAACATTATTTATAAGAATGGACAGACATGCTGCCAGTGCATTTGAAATTGCAAAGCAACTAGAGGGTCATTCAAAGTTGCAATCTGTTAAATATCCGTTTCTGAAAACGCATCCGCAATATGACATTGCAAAAAAACAAATGAGCAATGGGGGCGGTATTGTTACTTTTAAATTAAAGGGTGGCATTGAAGCTGGAAGAAATTTTCTGAATAGTTTACAGATGATTTCAATGACAAACAACTTAGGCGATAGCAGAACAATTGCATCGCATCCGGCATCCACCACACATTCTAAATTGTCGTTAGAAGAAAGGGCAGCCGTTGGTATTACAGACGGTCTGATCCGTATTTCCGTAGGCTTGGAAAATGCAGAAGATATATTGAATGATATTTTGCAGGCGTTGGGAAAAAGCTAACTTACTTTTTGCCTTTCCTCTTCCTCAATTGCTGCAATGTTGCCCGCATATCTTTTGGTAGTTCAGCTTCCAATTCAATTGCTTTTCCATCAATGTCTTTAAAGCCCAGTTGAAAAGAATGTAATGCAAGTCTGCCTAGTATAGGCCGTTCTTCTAACTCATCTTTTGATAAGTTATATTTTTTCTTGAAACTGGAAATCAAAACTGGTTTTCCATCGCCATACAATTCGTCACAAACAATTGGATGGCCATATTCTTTCATATGAATTCTTATCTGATGTGTTCTTCCAGTATGTATTTGAAACTGCACCAAAGAATAAATGCCAAAATCTTCGAGCACTTCAAAATCAGTCAATGATTCTTTTCCATTGCGATGAATGATCATTGTTCCGTTTTTGGCTGGATGTTCTGCAATGGATGATTGAATTGAACTTTTTTCATCGGGTAATGAACCGATTACAAGTCCTTGATAAATTTTATTTGTTTGCCTTTCTTCAAATTGTAAAGAAAGGTGCTTATGTGTTGTTAAGTTTTTTGCAAAAACGATTAAGCCGCTGGTGTCTTTATCTAAACGATGTACTGTGTAGATATCGCCATATTTTTCAATCAATAACGATTTTAAAGAAACTTCTTTTCCCTCTCTGTCAGGAATGGATAATAAACCGGATGGTTTATTGAGTGCAACCCAGTTTTCATTTTCAGCAATTATAAAATTCTTTAGTGTCATATTAAATAGTAGAGTATAAAGTCCCCCAGCGGGGGATTTAGGGGGCTTTCTTTTCCGGGGTTTGGTGTTTACTTTCCTCTTTTAAAATGTTTCAGATCTCTCACTTCTTTTTCTTTAAGAAATCGCCATTTGCCTTTTTCTACATTTTTTTTGGTAAGGCCTGCAAAGATTACCCGATCCAGATTTTTAACATCATAACCAAGCGATTCAAAAATGCGGCGAACGATTCTGTTACGGCCGCTATGTATTTCTATACCAATTTGCGTTTTATCCTTAATATCCGCAAAGGCTAATGCATCAACTTTTACTGGGCCATCTTCTAACACAAGCCCACTGAGTATTTTATCAAAATCATTTTTTGTTAATGCTTTATCCAGTGTTACATGGTAAACTTTCTTTATTTCATTACTGGGATGTGTTAATTTTTGAGCTAATTCACCATCGTTGGTAAACAATAATACACCTGTTGTATTTCTATCTAATCTTCCTACAGGATAAACTCTTTCTGTTGTTGCACGACTTACAAGATCGATTACTGTTTTTCTTCCTTTTGGATCTTCAGTCGTCGTTATATAATCTTTTGGTTTATTGAGTAAGATGTAAACAAGGTTTTTGGCGAGAAATATTTTTTTGCCATTAACATTTACTTCATCCGTGCTGGCAACTTTAAACCCAGGTTCATTTATTGTTTTTCCATTGACTTTTACAACTCCTTGTTTTACCAACTCAGCCGCTTCTCTTCTGCCGCAGATGCCTGCATGAGAAATAAATTTATTCAATGGCATTTTATCCGTTGTTTCAGGTCGTAAATGTTGAGGAGCTACTTCAGGTGCTTTTTCATGTTGTTTTCTCCCTTTATAATCTGGACGGGATGCTCTTTCCTCTGCTTTCTTTTGATCAAAGAATGCCTGCTTTTCCTTTTTATACTTTCTCTTTTCTTGTTTGAATTGCTCTTTTACAGCTGCATTACTTTTCTTAGGTACAAATTTGCCGAAGTTGTCTGTTCTTTTTTTTTGCATGTGTAGTGATTTGCTGTTTTACAACAGTAGTGAAGGGCAAAGATAGGTATTCAGATTTCAATGTAAAATGAAAAACCTCCCGGTAAAAGGAGGCTTTCAGTATATGATAGAGGGATTGAATTAAATCGCAGCATTATTCTTTACAGGCTTCTTTCTATCACCATCTCTGTTGCCGGGTTTTCTATGACGGGATTCTTTCATTTTTTTCAACTGATCTTCTGTAAGAACAGACTTCAAACTTCCCTTTTGGCTTTTTTTTAATTCCATAAACTTTTCTTTCTTCTGCTGTTCTGTAAGATTTTTATCTTCCTTGATAGCTTTTATTTTTTGTTGCATATCAGCTCTTTTTTTATCTAATTGTGCTTTTTGAGCCTCAGTTAAATTTAAAGTTGACTGCATTTTTTCACTTCTTTTTTTAGCCATTTCTTTATGTTGCTGCATCTTTTCTTTTTTCATAGCTTCCAGCTGTGCTTTTTGATCTGTTGTAAAAATGTTAGCCATTTTTGTTTTATTATCCTTGCGAATTGCTTCCATTTTAGCTCTTTGCTCACCAACAGTTATGTTTTCATTCTTTTTCAACTCTTCCATTTGTGACCGCATATTTTGTTTTTGAGTTTTGAGCTTTGTTTTCTGATCTTCAGTAAGATTTAATTTTTGAAGATCCATCTGATTACCTTTTTTTCTGTCCATTTTATGGTGCATGCCGGGCTTACCGGTTTTTCTTTCTGGAATGTCTTGTGCATTTATGCCAATTGCCATTGATACGATAAGGGCGGATAAGATTATTTTTTTCATGTTTTTAATTTTTGTTTGGACGCCGACCGGTAAAAAAACCTTTCGGTATAGGTTGTTAAAAAATTTTTACAATTCTTCAGACCATAGGTTGTTCCTAAAGTTTAAAAGAAGTAAGAAGAATTTCGTAGAAGACTAATTTTAGGTACTAGCGGCTTTCTTTATTAGCTAATTGGCCACAGGCTGCATCAATATCTTTACCCCGGCTTCTTCTCAATCTGGCATTTACCCTGTGTTTGCCAAGATATTCCATAAATGCCTGCACTTTTGCTTCTTCAGGCTTTTCAAATCTGGCAAAATCAATTGGATTGTATTCAATAATATTAACCAGATCAGTTGGCACTTGCCGGTATAATTTGATGAGCTCATCAGCATCTTCTAATGAATCATTGAAGTTTTTAAAAAGGATATATTCAAATGTTACATGTGTTCCTGTTTGTTTATAAAAATAATTCAATGCATCAACTAAAGACTTAATATTGTTGGTGTCATTAATTGGCATAATCTCATTCCGCTTTACATCAGTTGCCGCATGTAATGATAATGCTAATTTGAATTTCACTTTGTCATCACCCAATTGTCTGATTGCTTTTGCAACACCGGCAGTAGAAACTGTAATTCGTTTTGGACTCATACCCATTCCGTCTGGCGATGAAATACGTTCTACTGCTTTTAAAACATTTTTATAATTTAGTAATGGTTCTCCCATACCCATAAAAACGATGTTGCTTAATTTTTTCCCTTTCGTTTTTTCCGATTGCTGATTAATCATAGCAACCTGGTCATAGATCTCATCAAAATCAAGGTTTCTTTTTCTATCGATATAGCCTGTTGCACAAAACTTACAACTTAGTGAGCAACCAATCTGAGAGGATACACAAGCCGTAAATCTTGAAGTAGTTGGAATTAAGACTCCTTCAATTAAGTGACCATCATGTGTTTTGAATCTTGATTTTATTGTTCCATCGGAGGAAAACTGTGTAGCATCAGTGTTTAAAGCTGGTAGTGTAAAGTTGTCTCCCAGTTTTTGCCGTAATTCTTTTGATAAATTGGTCATATCAGCAAAACTTGAAGCATGTTTTAGCCAAAGCCATTCATACACTTGTTTTGCCCTGAATTTTTTTTCATCTAAATCTTCAAAATACTTCTCCAGTTCTATAAGTGATAAGTGCCTGATATTAGGGGTCGTTTTTTTCATCTGAAAGCAAAGATACTTACTGCACCAGCAATAAGCAGAATTCACTGATATTTGTGATCTAAATAATGAACATGAAACCAGTATATATAATTGATGCGGTAAGAACACCAATTGGCAGATATGGTGGAGCACTTAGTTCTGTTCGACCAGATGATTTACTCGCTTATATAATAAAGGCATTATTATTAAGGAATGAAAAAGTTGATATTAATGCAATTGAGGATGTGATTGCTGGTGCAGCAAATCAGGCTGGAGAAGATAACCGGAATGTAGCAAGAATGGCCGCATTATTGGCAGGGCTTCCAGTTTCTATTCCCGGAAATACGGTGAATCGTTTATGTGCATCTGGATTACAGGCAATAATGGATGGCGCAAGACAAATTATGTGTAGTGATGCTGAGCTGATTGTAGCCTGTGGTGTAGAAAGCATGACAAGAGCACCTTTTGTAATTGGAAAAAGTGAAAATCCATTTGGTCGTTCATCTGAAATGTTTGATACAACAATGGGATGGCGTTTCGTTAATAAAAATTTATCGGCATTACATTATCCTTATGGGATGGGAGAAACAGCAGAAAATGTGGCAAAGCAATGGAAAATAACACGGCAGGAGCAGGATGAATTTGCTTTTTCTTCTCAGCAAAAATATGCAGTTGCAAAGTCGGCAAATAAATGGGATGATGAAATTGCAGCAGTAGAATTAAATAATAAAGGATTAATTAGTTGGGTAACAAATGATGAACATCCAAGAGAAACATCTTTAGAAAAATTGGCAACTTTAAAACCTGCGTTTATAAAAGACGGTACCGTTACGGCTGGTAATTCTTCTGGTATAAATGATGGTGCTGCTGCTATATTATTGGCAAGTGAAGATGCTGTAAAGAAATATGCACTTACACCGCTGGCAAAAGTAGTTTCTATGGCAGTAGCAGGTGTAGATCCAGCCATTATGGGTATTGGGCCTGTTCCGGCTACCCAGAAAGCATTGGCAAGAGCTAAGTTGTCAATTGATGATATTGGTCTGGTTGAATTAAATGAAGCATTTGCATCACAATCTATTGCTTGTATTAGAGATCTGAAATTAGATGCTGAAAAAGTAAATAAAAATGGTGGTGCAATTGCATTAGGGCATCCTTTAGGCTGTAGTGGTATACGTATTGCTACAACATTATTACATGAAATGAGGAGAGAGGATGTTAAGTATGGTTTAGCAACAATGTGTGTTGGAGTAGGCCAGGGTGCAGCAATTATTGTTGAAAAAAATTAATAAAAAAATACAAAACAGCATCTTTGTTGTAATTTCCTTTTTAATCCAACATAAAATAGAACACATGAAAAAAATTATGCTATTTGTCTTTATCAGTTTATTTGTTAGCGCATTAAATGCACAAACTGATTCTACTTTAAAACAATATACTGGTCGTTTTTTATTTCCAGAAGGTAGTATAGTGGCCGATGTAACTGTTGTAATGGAAGCAGAAGGATTGTCAATGATATCTTCCGCAGGAACCTCTCTTTTAACAAAATTGGGAAAAGATTCTTTTACTATTGTTGAATTTAGCGGCTTGGCAGTTTTTAAAAGATCTGAAGCCAAAGTTATTAATGGAATTTTTATTGATGCAGCAGGTTATGTAATGGATGGTGTAAAAGAAGTGCCGGCAAATGGAATTTCTTTTTTGCCTTTTATTAAACCAGAGTTTGCTTTTATTGAAAATGAAAGAATAATAAAATTCTAAAAAAGTTTGAAAAGTAGTTTTTTAATCATCTTATAATTAGTAATAATAGATAGGATGATTAAAATTATAGCCGTGCTAACAACACCCCAATGTAAGACCGTATTTAACTCTGGTCTATCATACATGATAAAATGATGAAATCCCCATTGCATTAATTGTGTTAATAGTAAGGCAATAATTACAACTATGAAATACACAGGAATAAATTGTTTCGCTATTTTTTTACTTAGCCATGAAGGAGAATAGCCAATGGTAAGAAGCAGTTCTAAACTTTGTTTACTTTTTGCAATGACCAGTTGTAAGTAAAAAGAAAACAGCATAAGTGCTAAAATGATAACCAGCATACCAAACACTGCTAAGCCTGTAATGATGCCCTGGAGTATTTGACGTGAACGGCCAAAAGCAGTTTTGTCTTTATTAATACGATAAGCCTTATTTTCCAGGAATTGCAATAAGTCAGCATTATTGGCGTCTTTTGTTTTAAGAAATACCCTCGAAGCTTTTACATTTTTCTCCCCAGCCAGTGTTTCATTAGCCCAATCAACAAAACTTTTTGGGGCCAACAAAGAATTGACCCTATCTGAGAAAGCCACAATTTGTGCAGTAAAAACTCTTTCTCCTAGGCTGCCTTCGCATCGTAAACTGATATTTACATTTGATGCCGTAGCTGCAGATAATTGTGGTAAACCATAGCTCGGTGCAAATACATTATACATTTCTAAAAACTCTGAAGAAAATATAATTGGTACTGTAGCCTGGCCTTCATTCCAGGTAAATCCTGGAGGAACGGTGTCAATAAATTTATTATCTAATGCTTCAATAAAAATATCTGATGCAAAAGGGATCATTTCGCCAGCACTGGCTACCACCTGAAAACGATTTGGAATAAGTGGGGCTGCATCATCAATAAAAGGTTGATTTTGTAGCGCTGTTATATCTTCTGGGGTAAAGCGATTGTCCTTACCCATATTATCATTGGTTATTAATTTGGTAACAGAGATATAGTCAAAGCCATTTTTCCGGATATTCGATTTCTTTAAAAGATCTTGAATATTGATGAACATCTGTAAAGAACTCAATAGTAATAAAACTCCGATACATAGACCTATATACGAAAACCAGCGGGATGCAGCGTTCGTGCCAGTTTGAAGTAAGGGTTTTATATTTTTATAAGAAGGATTCAATTTATAAATTCAAAAGTTTTGTATAAGGGAAAAAATCAACTCGTTCCAGATCGGCCAATAATATACAGGCATTTCTACTTTTGCATTCTTCAAGTATTAATTCCATCGCCTTTTTTGCGTTTACATTATCTAAATGACTAAACGGTTCATCCAGCATTATCATTTCAAATGGTTGCAGCAATGATCGGATAATGGCAATACGTTGCTGTTCACCGTAGGAGCAAGTGCCGGCCCTGGATTGAAGTTTACTTTCAATTCCCAAACGATGGGCAAATTCAATAATTTTTTCTTTTGGATGAAATGGATTGAGTTGTCTTTTAATTTCAAGATTGTCAAAGACAGTTAGGGCTGGAAAAAGACGAAGATCTTGAAAAACAATACTCAGAATTTTACTACGAATTGTAGCAAAATCCTCTGGTTTAAAAAGTTGAAGGTCTTGTTCTTTTAAAATTATTTTTCCGTTATAATCATTTCTAAGCCCATAAATAAAATGTATAAGTGAAGTTTTACCACTTCCAGAAGGAGCTACTATTTTTATTAATTCACCGGGTAATACATCTATTCGTTTACCCCAGATTTCTGAACCTATAATTTGAGCTGGTTCAAAATAAGCAGGAATAAGTTTTTCGATTTGAAGTAACATGAATTTATTTATAAGCAAAAACCACAGGTTGTTTTTAAATTAAACCTGTGGTTTGTTGGATAACGTTTTGTATTAATTGGTAGATGGAAATTCTAATGGCTCTGCATCGTCCCAGTTACTATACTCTTCTTTTCTTCTTTTCTCCTGCTCTCTCATTAATTTGGCAAAAAAACCTAAATAACCATTCAATTGTTTTAAGCTATTTGTCTTCGCATCAACCATATTAATTTCTGCATAGCTTTCTACACCACCATTTTTGAACTCGCCACCATAGAAAATAATATCGCTCCATATTTGTAAAGATCTATCTGAAATAGCCGTTCCAACAGAATCTTTTGCTAAAGAATTTTTAGCTCCATTTATGAAGTTTTTAATATTCATATAGCCTGCAATCGGATGTCCTTTTATCTTGTTAATAAAATCATGATTAGTTGTCGTTTTGCCAAACGAGTTGATGGTTAAAGAATCATTTCCAGCCACAAACCAATTGTCTGTTAAAGTATAAGGTATCTTGGAAAGCATTTCATTTGCATCGGCTCCCTCTTTTGCTACAGTTTCAGTTAAAACACCAATCATTTTTTCAAATGCGGTTTTTTCATTTATAGATGTTGCAAATAAGATTTTAGCCGATGGTATTTCAGTGTTAAAACTGAATTCTTCACCTTTCCCAATTGATTGCTTTATTTCTTTTTTTTCAATTTTAAAATCTGAAACTGATAAAAGTAATTCACCTTTATTTGCTTTTACAAAATCGTCAACACTAAAGCCGGCTTGCGACAAAGCCAAATTCAGTAAACCATCTACGCCAAGTAAAGAAAAAAAGTCTTTCAATCCTTCTGGTGGGTAATTAAAAGCAAGTAGTGCATCTACATTACCGGCAGGTATTTTTTGTAAAATAACTTCATCAAAGTTTTTAAGGCTATGTTTTTTATAAAGATCAGAAAGCTCTTTGCTAAAATAATTTTTTGCTTTATACGTTATTTTCCCAGCATCAAAATTGACTGTGGCAGTGGAAATGTTCCCTTTAAAAAGTAAGTTTATTTTAGTAATGGCTAATATGGCTGGAACGGATTTACTGAATAAGGAACCGGCATTTATCCACACATGCAAATCTCCTTTCTCTTTTATCAGAGAAGAGAATTTTGAATCATTCCCGATGCTTTTACTTTTTTTCAGTTCATATATTTCTTTTGCAAAATGTATAAGGCTGTCTGCTGAAAATGAGCTGCGGGAATCATAGTTGCCACCTTTTCCCATGTTACCGTTTAAGTCGGAGGCGTTACCTATTAGAATCAGGCGTTCTTTATTCCAGGTTATAACGTTATCATTATTAGCAATAAAAGATATCCCATTTTTAGTCTCAATTTTTTTATCGGTATTAATTTGGCCTACAAAAGATTCCAGCTTTGTTACATCTTTCAAATTTGTAACTAAAGCAATATAGCCACCTCGTCCCTGAGTTTTTGCGAATAGATAACTATCACCATTGATATTTATCCCTGATTCTTCGGGGTTGTTCATTATTTTAATAGCTAATGAATCTTCCGTTTCTTCTAGGGCTGTTTTAAACAATTCAGATTGCTTAATTTCTTCCCAAGGTAGTTTTTCACTCATCGAAGCCCCGTTAATATGTAAAACAAAGGCTGCATCTTCAGGTACCGGGATATTTGATTTTGAAGAACAGGAAACAAAAAAAGTAGCGATTAAGGCAGAAGCCAGCAGGTTAAAAGTCTTCATTTTCATATTATAGGTTTATTTATAAATGTTTGGTTAGCTTATATATTGAACTATTAGGTTGGCAAATGTACTACTCTCTTTAAACAATAGAATAGTCGTTTATTATATCTATACTTTTATTGCAGTTGAGTCAATGAGAAACTGAGAATCTTGAATAGAAACGTGGAGTCAAGCTAACGACTGTTAGTCTTTTGAAAAATATTATTTTGCCATATTAACTTTAATTATACATTTGCGCAGCTAAAATTAAATTTAGCTTGTCTTTATCCGACTGATTAGGATTAACCAAATTTAAGTTCCCACCTATTTTGGTTAATTAAAAGCTCTTATTCCCTTTAATATTTATTGCGTAAAATTTAAAAAACAAATTGCATGAAGAAAATTTATTTCCTCCTGCTGGGCATGATGTGTTTTTGTATAAACTCCTATGCACAGCGAACTGTAACTGGTAAGGTTACTGATGACAAGGGTTTCCCCCTTTCAAATGTTTCTATTGTTATAAAAGGAACAACAACTGGTACAACATCAAATGATGATGGAACTTACTCAATTGTCGTTCCAGCTAATTCGAAAATTCTGGTTTTTTCATCCATTGATATGTCTCCTAAAGAGGTGACTATTGGAAGCCAGACATCTATTAACACTACGTTGAGCGGTGTTGATAAATCTTTAGATGAAGTAGTTGTAACAGCATATGGAAAAATTAAAAAAGAAGCACTTACCGGTTCAGTTGGAACTATTAAGGCCACAGATATTGAAAAACGTCCAATATCTAATATAACCAGAGCAATAGAAGGAGCTATTCCAGGTGTTGTGGTATCCACTGGTAGTGGTCAGCCAGGTTCAGGAACTTCGATTCGGGTAAGAGGCTTTGGTTCACTCAATGCTACTTCCGAGCCCTTATATGTTGTGGATGGTGTTCCTTATGTTGGTGGTACGTCAAATATTAATCCTGATGATGTAGAAAGTATTACAGTATTAAAAGATGCTGCTTCTACCGCTCTTTATGGATCTAGAGGCGCAAATGGGGTGGTTATGATCACTTCCAAAAAAGGAAAAAAAGGTAGAGATAATATTTCTGTTAAAGTTGCAAATGGATTTTCAGACAGAGGGTTGCCTGAATACGATAGAGTGAACGCTTCACAGTATTATCCAATTATGTGGCAGGCCTATCGCAATTCATTGGTTTATCCAACAGCAGGAACAGGGATATCCTTAGATTCTGCAAATAGAGTTGCTTCTGGTTTAACTACCCGTACAGGAATTGCAGATCTACTTTCGTATAATCCATTCAATGTTGCACGGAATGCAATTATTGGTACTGATGGTTTATTAAATTCAAGTGCTAATTTATTATATGGAGATGATCTAAGTTTTGAAAACGAATTTATGCGTACTGGTAATCGCAGGGATTATGGCATTAACTTTAATGGTGGATCTGAGAAAACGGATTACTTTATTTCTCTAGGATACATCAAAGAAGAGGGATTTACCAAAAAAACAGATTTCGAAAGATATTCTGCCAGAATAAACATTACTACACAACCGCAAAAATGGATCAAAACAAATTTGAATATTTCTGGTAACTTTTCTACTTCTAGTTTTTCAAATGAAGCTGGTGCTATCGCAAACCCATATTCATGGACAAGAGGTTTAGGACCGATTTATCCTTATTATTTACATAATATGACTACTGGTGCTTTTGTAGTTGATGAAAAAGGAAATAAAATTCCTGATCTTGGAAATTATGGTGGAACGCCTATTGGATTAGCCAATGGAATCAACAATAGAGTAGGAACTTCTTATGCTGGAAGAAATGCACCTGTAGAATTAATGTTGAATGAGGATATGACATTTAGAACAGTTGTAAGTGGCCGTTCTAATACGGATTTTATGATTGCAAAAGGATTAGTATTTACGAATAGTGTATCAATCGATCTTCAATCGCAAAGAGAGTCTAGTTATGAAAATACAATTGTTGGTGATGGTGCTGGTGTAGGACGCTCAAGGAAAGTATACGGTTCATTAACTGGTTTCCAGGCTACTCAGTTATTAACATATACAACAAAATTCAAAAGACATAACTTTAACATACTTGCAGCTCATGAAAGTTACAATCAGCTGAATTCTGATTTAAATGGATTTAGACAAGGTCAGTCTTTGACTGGTAATACAGAGTTTGGAAACTTTACAACTACAAACTCACTAGCTTCCTCCATTGATCGTTATCGTATTGAAAGTTATTTTTCAAGGTTGATTTATGATTTTGGTGGAAAATATAATTTGACTGCCAGCTATCGTACAGATGGTAATTCCCGTTTTGCATCTCAGTCCAGATGGGGAAATTTTGGTTCTGTAGGTATTGGTTGGAATATTGATAAAGAAGCTTTCTTGCAAAATGTAACCTGGATAAATTCCTTAAAGTTAAGAAGCTCTTATGGTGTTGTAGGTGTAGCAGACGGTATTGGTTTTTATGCTTATCAGGGATTATATAATTTTTCAAATAATGCAAGCGAACCAGGTATTGTTCAAAGTACATCAGCTTTTTTAAACAATCAGCTTACTTGGGAAAAGAATAAAGCGTTTGATGTTGGTCTTGAGTTTGCGCTATTCAATAATAGAATTACTGGTCAGATTGAATATTATAATAGAGTTTCTGAAGACTTATTATTTGCTGTGCCTACACCATTATCAAGTGGTGCACTTTCTGCGCAGAAAAATACTGCAACCATGTATAATAAGGGTTTTGAATTTCAGCTTGGAGCAGACATTGTTCGTACAAGTGATTTGATCGTAAATACTACTGTCAATATTTCTACTGTAAAAAGCGAAATAACTAAGATGCCTCCAACAGTAAGTGAATTTATTAATGGAACTAAAAAGTTCTCTGTTGGTCATTCACAATATGATTATTGGTTACGTCAATATTATGGAGTGCATCCAACTGATGGTGCTGCACTTTATGTTGCAAACAATACTTTAGCTACAACCGGACTTAGATATGTTACTAATAAAAGTGGAGGAATTGACACAGTTACTACCAGCTTAAGTAATGCAAAGTTTGCGTACAATGGTTCAGCGATACCACAATATTATGGTAGCATTACACAGTCCATTACGTTTAAAGGAATTAGTTTATCAGGACTATTTGTTTTTCAAAAGGGTGGCTATACTTATGATAATGCTTACGCAGGTTTAATGTCATCTGGAACTTATGGAGCAGCGGTACATACCGATATTTTAAATGCATGGCAAAAACCAGGAGACATCACGAATATTCCTAGAATGGATAATGGCCGTACAGCAGATTTTAACGCTGGTACATCTACAAGATGGTTAGCTGATGCCTCTTTTATCAATATTCGTTCTATAAATATTTCATATCAGATACCAAGAAGTTTGCTTTCAAGAATTAAAGTAAATAGTGGACAATTCTTTATAACTGGTGAAAACCTTAAATTATTTTCTGCCAGAAAAGGGATGGATCCTCAAACTGCTTTTTCAGGTGTTACGGGTAGTGGTTATCCGCCTGCAAGAATACTTACTGTAGGTCTAAATTTCAATTTATAATTATATTAAATTAATCTATATGTTTAAAAAAATAGCACTTTTACTTTCGGTTGTTGCTATCCTTTTTACTTCTTGTAAGAAAGAGTTTTTGGATACTTACTCAACAACCTCTGTATCCGATGTGGATGCAGTTAAAACAACTCAAAATGCCTGGGCGGCATTAAATGGTATTCATAGGGCTTTGACCAACCAATATGATGCGCAACCTCAGGGCGGCGAAGCAGGTGCAATGAGTATTAGAGATTTAATGGGTGAAGACGTAATCTATACCATTGCAAGTGGCAGAGGAGATTTTAGTACAATGATCCGTTGGATTGGACAGCGAAATGTAGCAGATATTCAAATAAGATTTGTTTACAGATACTATTATCGGATTATAGCAAATGCCAACGTTTTAATTAATGGTATTGATGGTGCTGAAGGTCCTGATACAGATAAAAAAATTATTAAAGGACAGGCATTGGCATATAGAGCATGGGCACATTTTAATTTAGTGCAATTGTGGGGAGAACGTTTTGATGCGACTAAGCCGAATGATGCATTGGGAGTACCATTAATGATGACAAGTACACTTGAAGGTCAACCAAGAGCTACTGTAAAAGCCGTTTATGATCAAATTAATCTTGATATAGATAACGCAATTACTTTATTAGCTGGTTATACGAGAGCAGGTTCTGCTGCAAAATCAAATATTAACCAAAGTGTTGCATATGGTTATAAGGCAAGAATTGCTTTAGCCCAGCAAAACTGGAGTGTTGCAGCTACTAGTGCAGCATCAGCAAGAGCAGGCTTATCGTTAATGACTAATCCAAGTTATTTAACTGGATTTAACGATATTACTAATATCGAATGGATGTGGGGAAGCCGAATTATTACAGAAACAACTCCCTTCTTTTATCAGTTTCATTCTTTCATGGCTACAAATTATAACGGTTCTGCTGTAAAAACTCAGCCAAAAGCTATTAATTCTGCTTTATGGTTAGCACTTCCAGCAACTGATATACGTAAGCAGTGCTGGATACAAAATGGAACTGCTGCCACAGTGCAGGCAGGTATTCCCTGGAATACAGGTGCAGCAGGAACAGGATATTCTTATATACAGTATCACATGAAAAAATTCTGGTTGTCAGATTTAACAGCAAGTGTTGGGGATGTGCCTTACATGCGGGTAGCTGAGATGTATTTAATTGAAGCAGAAGCAAGAGCTCGTCAAGGAGGTCAGGATCTTGCTGCACAAACTGCATTGTTTACATTAATCAAAAATAGAAACCCGTCTTATGTTATGTCAACAAATACCGGACAGGCTTTGATTAATGAAATAATGTTTCATAGAAGAGTTGAGCTTTGGGGCGAAGGTTTCAGATTCACTGATTTGAAACGTACAAACAGTGATTTGGATAGAACATTAGCGCCAAATACAAATCCAACAATTTCAGTTACGATGAATGTGCCGGCTGGTGATAAACAATGGCTATGGTTATTTCCACAAGATGAAATAAACAATAATCCTGCAATAATTCAGAACCCATTATAAAAAATTAATATGAAAAAAATAATTTTTATAGCATTATTAATGCCCCTCTTTTTTACATCATGTACTAAAGAATATAAAGTAGATTATACTGCAAAAACGTATGTTGAGTTTGATGCAAACATTTTTAATGCACCTATAGCTCCTTATACCTATACAGTTGCAACCAGGAATGTGCCATATGGCTATGCATCTGCTACAACTTATCCATTAATTACAAGAGCTTCTGGCACAATTAAACTGAGGGTAAACCTCGTAGGTGCTGCAGTTTCAGGTAAAGAGCAAACAATAAATTATACTGTTTTAACTACTCCTGTACCTGTTTCTCCAAATGCTCTTGCAGTAAGTGGAACTCATTTTACTACGTCTGGTACAGTTACGATTCCTCCTAATAGCTTATTTGGTGAACTAACATTAAATATTGTTAATCCGGGAGTTAGTAGTGCTACACTCAGAGAAGTTCATTTACAACTTGAGCCTACAGCAGATATCGCTGTTACAGGTACTTCAAATAAAGTAGCTGTTAGGATTTCTCAATTATAAGTATAAGTGACAAGAATAATTAAGCCGCCAATTTCTAAAAAAATTGGCGGCTTTTTTTAGAATGGATAATTTAAAAATGAATGAAGTGAAATAGTTTCTTGATTCCCGTTCTCCAGCTTTTTAATAGTGCAATTCCCTTCCTTCAATTCCTTTTCCCCAATAATCACTACATAGGGGATGTTTTTCTTCTCTGCATATTTGAATTGTTTATCAAACTTTAATGGTTCATGAAAGAGTTCGCAACTAACTCCAACCTTGCGAAGTTCTTGTGCTAATTCAAAAGCTTTCTTACTTTCTTTTTCTCCCAAATTGAAAAATAATACCTGAGTGCCTGTATGCACTTCTGCAGGGAATAGTTGTAATTCTTCCATTACATCATAAATACGATCAACACCAAATGAAATGCCAATGCCCGGAATATCTGGTACACCAAATAAGCCTGTCAGATCATCATAACGACCGCCGCCACCAATACTACCCATGTTAACCTGTAAAGCCTTTACTTCATATATAATTCCTGTGTAGTAATTAAGACCTCTGGCAAGATTGAGATCTACAACTACGTTTTGGTGGTATCCATTTAATCCAGAAAGTACAGAACGGATTTCTTGCATACCCTTCTTCCCGTTTTCATTAGCACCAATTAGTAGGTCAAGTTGATGCAATTTCTCTTCGTTATTTCCAGCTATCGATACATATTTTTCAATGATACTGATTTGATCAGCTGATAACCCTCGATTGGTTAACTCAACTTTTACTTTTTCTAATCCAATCTTATCCAGTTTATCAATAGCCACAGTAATGTCAGTAATCTTATCCGGCGTATTACAAATGGCTGCAAGTGCTGTTAATATATTTCTGCTATTTATTTTTATCTCCACATCAATTTTTAATTTTTCAAAAAC
>JAHEMM010000136.1 GCA_024643655.1 Chitinophagaceae bacterium
TCTTTTTTTGCAAGATCTAACAGGATAGCTTCAACACTATTTTTTATATTATTTTTTTTCAAATCAACTTTACCGATTGCAAAATTTCTTAACCCATTATACTTATCATTCAAAGCTGTCTTTAATAATGCTGCTGCCTTTGGATCGTCTTGTTTTTTCGATGCAAAATCAATTGCTTCTCTTCTGTCAACATAGTTACCGGCATATGTATATTGATGAATATAGTTGTCTAATGTCTTATTGTCTTTCTTTGACCAAAGCATTATTTTGTCACCATCTACATTAATCAGTTCAGGTCTTTTGGTATATTCAAATGAAAAGCTGTCCACAGCATTTTTTGCCCACACGTTGTGTCGGGTTTTTGTTGCACCATTATATACATCAATCGCAATCGGAAGTGTAAATATTTTATCTCCCTTTTGAGTTTGTTTAATAATTACTGTTGCCTTGCCAGCGGTATCATCATATACATAATCAATATCTACACTAGGGTGCCCACTTCCAAAATACCATTGATTAAAATACCAGTTCAAATCACGGCCTGTTACTTCTTCAAATGCTAATCGTAATTGATGAGCTTCGGTTGATTTAAATTTATTCGTAGTTAAATAATTGTTGATGGCTTTAAAAAAAGCACTATCACCGATATGATTGCGGAGCATATGTAAAATACGGCCTCCTTTATTGTAACTTACTGCGTCAAAAACATCTTCCCTGTACTTATAATGGTAACGAACCAGGTCCTTATTCTCGCTGCCACTTTGTAAATACCCTTGCATGTCCTGATAATTATGTTCATCACCAGCATCTTGTCCATATTTATATTCTTCCCAAAGGGTTTCACTATAATTAGCAAAGGATTCATTAAGCGTAATATTGCTCCAACTTTCAGTTGTTACATAATCACCAAACCATTGATGAAATAATTCATGAGCTATTGTACCCTCCCATATATTACCATCTATTAATTCTCTTGCATCTTGTTGAGCACTTTCCTGATGTATGGTCGCTGTAGTATTTTCCATCGCTCCGGCCACATATTCTCTACCCGTTATCTGCGAATATTTATTCCAAGGAAAATCAACTCCCGTAACTTTTGAAAAGAAGGTCATCATTTCCGGTGTATTGCCAAATATTTTTTTAGCAACTGATTTATATTCAGGCTCTACATAATAATTAACTTCTTTACCTCTCCAGCTATCTTTTATAACAGCATATTCGCCAACTCCCAAAAAGAATAAATAAGGAGCATGAGGCAACTCCATTTTCCAATAATCGCTTCTGGTGCCATCAGCATTTTTCTTTTGGCTTGCAAGTTTACCATTTGAAAGTGTTACATATTTATTATCAACTGTCACAGTCAATTCCTGTGTACAACGTTGGTTAGTTTTATCAATCGTTGGAAACCAGGCAGAACTTGATTCAGTTTCTCCTTGCGTCCATATTTGTGTTGGCTTGTCTTTTTCTTCTCCTTTTGGATTAATAAAATACATGCCTTTAATTCCCAGCATAGCGCCATTTGCATATTTCTCTTCAAATTCATCTGGTTTGGCGGTATAATCTATATATATGGTGTAGCTTTCATTAGATGTATATGTCTTATCTAATTTTATCCGAAGTATCAATTCATTGTAATCAAAGGTTAATGGGAGCATCTTTGCCCCTTTAACTAAAGCAATCTTTTTAATCTCCATTCCTTTAGCATCCAGCGTTAAAGAATCGGTGGGGTAAAAATGTGGCCTTAAAGTAAGCCAGGCCTTTCCATATAAATATGATTTATTGAAATCTGGCTTCACTTCTAATTTGGTATGTACCAGATTATTGATTTTAGTTGCTGTTGCTCTGTATTCATTTTTCCATGATGTATCTTTTCCCTCATTGTTTTGGGCAAAAAGGAAAGAATTTGAAGTCATTAGAAATAATGCAAATAGTAATTTCTTCATATTAATAATTTATGTGCTGCAAATGTAGTTTACTAGGTGGTTTATAGACGAACAAAAAGTATGATTGGTTACATTTTTAACAACTAATTGATTGGCATTGCACCTTTCTCAAAAGAAATCAGGTAAATTTGTAAGGACACCAATAGTTTATCAATGAAAAAACTAATTCTCTGTATTTTTTTAATTACTACAGTTTTAACTGCTTCGTCTCAAAAAGTTTTCTTTTTATACATTCAAACAGAATCTCAGCAGCCTTTCTTCGTAAAATTGAATGGGAAAATTCTGAGTTCTACAAATGCTGGATACATCATTCTTTCGAAATTAATTGATAGTACATATAACTTCTCAGTTGGGTTTCCTCAAAATAAATTACCCGAACAAGATTTTTCAGTGGTGATGAATAAAAAGGATCATGGTTTTTTATTAAAACAATTTGGAGAAAAAGGCTGGGGTCTTTATAATTTGCAAACGTTAGACATACAAATGGCTTCAAATGCTTCCAGAAAAATAAATACTCCAGCAAAAACAGAAAATAAAAGTGCTTCTGAATTTACAGAAATTCTTGCTAAAGTAGCAGATGATCCCTCAATAAAGGAGAAGCCACAACAGGCAAAGGTTGATGAAAAAAGTAAACTAGAAGTAGTTACAGATGTGGAACAAAAAAAAGAATTATTAAATAAGCCTGTTGAAAAAGTCGAACCAAAACAGAGCAATCAAGAGAAACAACAAGAGAAACAACAAGAGAAAGAAGTTCAGTTTGTCGAAAAAAAAATAGAAGAGAAACAAATTCCAAAAGTAGAGGTAGAAACTTTTGAAAACCAAAAACAAGCCCCCAAAAATTCTACTAACGAATTATTACCTAACTCCACAGTATTAAAATGGTCCGAAAGTTCTACAACTGAAGGTTTCGGCCTTACTTATATCGATAATTATGATAACGGTATAAAAGATACAATTAGGATATTGATTCTAAATCCAGTGCAAATGGAAATACCGGTGGTAAAGAAAGAAGAGTCAAAAGAAGAAAAGAGGTTTATTGATATTGAAAATAATAACGAAAAGAAAAAAGATGAAACTAATCTTACAGGCATAAAGCCGGTAGTCGAAACTCAGGAAAGCGAAAAGCAATTAAGCAACAACTGTCTAATTGTTGCAGGAGAGGAAGATTTTTTAAAACTACGAAGACTAATGGTAATAAGGGAATCCAATGATGGAATGGTTGAGGAAGCAAAAGTATATTTTAAAACAAAGTGTTTTACTTCAGAACAGATTAGAAATCTAGGATCACTTTTTTTAACTGATAAAAGCAAGTATAATTTTTTTGATGTTGCCTATAGCTATGTATCAGATGCCGAGAAATTTCCGGAGTTACAAAATGAGCTAAAAGATGATTATTATATTAAACGATTCAAAGCAATGCTTCGCAATTAAGTTCTATGTCTCGTTACTTTTTAGAAATTGCATACAAAGGCACCAACTATAGTGGTTTTCAGTCGCAGAAGAATGCAAACACTATACAGGCAGAAATAGAAAAGGCATTTTCAGTTTTATTGAAAGTGAATATAATTATGACAGGTTCGTCCAGAACCGACACTGGTGTTCATGCTTTACAAAACTATTTTCATTTCGATTTTGATAGAACATTTGACCCCGATTTTATTTATAAAGCCAATGCAATTCTACCGACTGATATTGTAGTAAAGAAAATCACCGAAGTAAATCCTGATACTCATTGCAGGTTTGATGCAATAAGCAGAGAATATAGATATTATATATATCGACAAAAGAATCCTTTTCTTAAAGAAACGGCATTCTACTTTCCTTATAAGCTAGATATAGAGGCAATGCATGAAGCAGCTGCCATTCTCAAGGAATACACAGATTTCACATCCTTTTCAAAGCGAAACACACAGGTCAAAACGTTCAATTGTCAAATAATCGAAAGTAGATGGGTATTAGAAGATGACATTTTAATCTATAATGTAAAAGCAAATCGTTTCTTGCGGGGCATGGTTCGAGCATTAACGGCTACTATGCTTAAAGTGGGAAGAGGAAAAATTAAAATCAAAGATTTTCGAAGCATTATTGAGTCAAAAGACTGTACCAGAGCTAGTTTTGCTGTTCCTGCACATGGCTTATTTCTGGTTGAAGTTTACTACAATGAGAGTATTAGAAATAAATAATTGGGGCTTTTTATTCTCCTCCGGAGCTACTAAACGGTACTATTTCTTATTATCAAACACACCTTTTTTTGGTTTCAAGTAGGGTAGCTGATAAGTTCAAAATAATTTTTTTTCAGCAAACCCTTGCCAGTATTGAGTTTCTTAAATTTTAACTATGATAGTTTGAAAATTAGTTTGTTATGAACTACTTCACCCTTATCTTCGCCGCCCGTTCAACTAAAACGGACTAGTTCTCTGAAGATTGTGAATATTACGGTGAAGCAAATGTGAACAAAAGAAAGCATTAAAATTTGCTGATAAATTTGAAACCATTACCTTTGCCGTCCGCATTTAAAAAATGAGGTTAGTTCTTCACAAAAACAAGTTGATTTTTACTCCAAAAAATTCTGATTTTTTTAAAAATAAATGAAGAAAAATTTGGTAGAAATATACAGGCCCTTACCTTTGCACTCCGTTTGAAAAAACGGTGGCTGGTAAAGCCAAAAGATCTTTGAAAGTTAGGAAACAATAGCATTCCAATTCATAGCCATGAATTGGAATAAACAAAAGGTAAGTCAAGCGAATAACATTTCGAATTGACACGTTTAATTTTCTTAAGAGAATTTTATACTGTCAGTATCAAACACAACATTTACAATGGAGAGTTTGATCCTGGCTCAGGATGAACGCTAGCGGCAGGCTTAATACATGCAAGTCGAGGGGTAACAGGGGAGCTTGCTCCCGCTGACGACCGGCAAACGGGTGCGGAACACGTACAGAACCTTCCTTCGAGCGGGGAATAGCCCAGAGAAATTTGGATTAATACCCCATAGTATTACGGAGTGGCATCACTTTGTAATTAAAGATTTATCACTTGAAGATGGCTGTGCGGCTGATTAGGTAGTTGGCGGGGTAACGGCCCACCAAGCCTTCGATCAGTAACTGGTGTGAGAGCACGACCAGTCACACGGGCACTGAG
>JAHEMM010000137.1 GCA_024643655.1 Chitinophagaceae bacterium
AATCAAAAAAGCCACCTGTTTCTCAGGTGGCTTTTTGATTTATAAAATAAGTACGTTTATCCTTTATTCGGTTCAAGTAATTGAAAGAATTGATCCAATTGTGGAAGAATTACAATTCTTGTTCTGCGGTTGGCGGCTTTACCTTCTGCAGTACTGTTGTCAGCAATAGGTTTGTATTCACTACGACCAGCTGCAGCCATTCTTGCAGGATCTAAACCATAATCCTTTTGCAATATTCGTACAACAGCAGTTGCTCTTTTTACACTAAGGTCCCAATTGTCTTTAACCAGACCAGAGCCGCCGCGGAAGGGAACATTATCTGTATGACCTTCTACCATAAACTCTATATCAGGTTGATTTTTTAATACTGCGGCAACTTTACCCAGCACTACTTTGGCATTATTGGTTACATCATATTTACCGGTAGTGAATAAAAGTTTATCAGAGATATCGACATACACAACACCTTTATCTACTTTGATATTGATATCCTCATCATCAAGATTACCAATTGCACCTTTAAGATTCATCACCAGTGCCATATTCAAGGAATCCTTTCTTGCCATTTGCTGTTGCAAAGTTTGTATATAGTTATCCTTTGCACCAATATTCTCCATTGACTTTCTGATACTTTCTGCTTGAGTAGATGAAATAACTGAGAGGTCTTCTAACTGCTTTAATGCCTGGTTATTATTTTTTTTCAGAAATGCAACCTGATCATCCAAATCTTTCAGACGGGTTTTTTGTAAAGCTATCTCTCTTTCCAATGCAGCTTTTTCTCTGGCCAATGTGGCTTTTTCCGTACTGCAGTCGGACATATCGCCTTCTAATGTTTTAAATTTTGTTTCAAGTGTTGCATAATCGGCTTGTGCTGTTTTAAATTTTTTACTGCTTACACAGGAAAAAAACACTACTGATGATACAGCTACCAAAATAAGTTGGTTTAATTTCATGATTTCTTTTTAAATAATTAGTTTCAAAAATATAGTTAGTAAACGTTTATGACTAAACAAGCTCCAAAGGTAGGATCAGGATATCTACGACTTCCTTTTAATTTGTTAAAATGCCTAAGTTAAAAAAAGAAAACGGGTTAAAAAAGTTATTAATTGAACCCTTTAATAGAAAATTGAATTAAACTGGTTTTATTTTTTCTAACGTTACTATTTCTATCTGCTATCTTTACTATTCACTCTCTGTAGTAGCTATCAGTATGCATCCGGATAAATTATTATTAGGCTGGAATGGTATTAAAGAAAATAGGCTTGTTTGGTTTTGTATAGGCTTCATTATTCTTTTACGCATTCTTTTTACAGCTATAATGGGTCTAATGCCACAAGATGTTTATTATTTAATCTACAGCCAAAATCTTGAATTATCTTACTTCGATCACCCGCCAGCAATTGCTTATATGCTAAAATTATTTACAAGCATTTTTGGAGAAACAGCATTTGCTATCAAGTTCGCAAGTCTTGTTGTTACGAGTTGTACTATAATTTCATTTTATTATTTATGCAAGCATTTTACAAATAAGGAAACTCTGAACAAAGCATTTCTGCTTTTGATATCCACCTTTATGGTTACCATTCTTTCAATTATATCAACTCCGGATGTACCATTAATGTTGTTTTGGACATTATCACTATCTGCTCTTTATCAGGCGGTCTTTCTTGGAAAAAAGAGTTATTGGCTAATTGCAGGGTTATTAATGGGACTTGCATTTGATAGTAAATACACAGGTATATTCCTCCCCGTAGGATTAACGCTATTCCTAGTATTATCAGCCAACTATAGAAAATACCTTTTCTCCATTTGGTATTGGTTAGCTGCCTTTATCTTTTTGGTCACTATCTCACCAGTTGTAATCTGGAATGCACAAAACAACTTCGCATCATTTCGATTTCAATCAACAAATCATACCAGTTTAACACATGGCCTTACGCTCAACATAAAATATTTCTTTGGCGTAATCGGTCATCAGTCGGCCATTTTGATTCCTATACTATTTTTTGGCTTACTCTATTTTTTATTCAAGTCAATAAAGAAAAACAGATTTCGTATAAAAGCTATACCGCCAACAACAAGTTTTCTGCTGTGCTTTTTCTTACCCTTATTATTCATTTTTTTCAGTATCTCATTTTTTTTCTGGGTAAAGTTGAATTGGCTGATGCCCGTTTATATAACCGGAATTATTTGGGCAAGTCGTTATTTTTCAAATAAGTGGATACGCATTCAGGCCGTAACCTCGCTCATAATTCATTGTGCTCTTGCTTTTCAAATAGTCTTTTATTTCTATCCGGTTAAGTCGGATGATACCTGGTATGGATGGCAAGATCTAGCCAATCAGGTTGAAACCGTTCATGCAAAGCATGCTGATGCTTTTTTACTTTCTGCTGATGGTTATAAAACATCCGCTATGCTCAATTTCTATATGAAAGAAAAAGTTTACTACCCAAATGCTATTGGTTTAAATGCCTTAGAGATGGATTATATTCCTGAAAATTTATCCGTATTAAATGGCAAAGACGCAATGTTTATTGATTCATCACCTGAATTTAAAGATGACAAAAAAGCTGAAACACATCCTTCCCAATTAGATACCTATTTCAACTCAGTTGAAGAAATTGAACCAATCCTCGTTAAAAATAACGGTCAAACAATTCGAAAGTTTTTTGTTTATATCTGCAATGATTACCATCCTGCCCATCTATAATTTTTTCTTTCCGTTTTAGTATTGAATTCATTTTTACTTTGCAATGTTTTCTACTCTTGATTGAAAAAATATTCCGACTTTGCATTCCATTCAAACATGGCATCTTCAAAAAAAGCAGCGGTTGGTTTTATATTTATCACTTTACTCATAGATGTGATGGGTTGGGGATTAATCATACCTGTGATGCCCCGGTTGATTTCAGAACTAAAAGGTATCGGCATAAACGAGGCAAGTCCATACGGTGCCTGGCTATTATCTGCCTATGCAATTACCCAATTTATGTTTGCACCTGTTATTGGTAATCTGAGTGATCAATATGGAAGACGTCCGGTATTATTGATCTCATTATTTGGCTTTGGTATTGATTATTTATTTCTGGCTATTGCACCAACTTATGGCTGGCTGTTTGCAGGCCGCATTATTGCTGGCATTACAGGTGCAAGTTTTACAACCGGAGCGGCCTATATCGCCGATATCAGCACTCCTGCAACAAGAGCAAAAAATTTCGGAATGATCGGCGCAGCATTTGGTTTGGGGTTTGTCATTGGTCCGGCCTTAGGTGGATTATTAGCAGACTTTGGAGTAAGAGCTCCGTTTTATGCAGCTGCCGGTCTTTGTCTCTTAAATTTTTTGTATGGATATTTTGTTTTACCCGAATCGTTAAGTAAAGAAAATCGTCGATCCTTTGAATGGAAAAGAGCTAATCCATTTGGTGCTTTAAAATTCTTACGTAAAAGGCCTGGTATCGGAGGCTTAGCACTAACTTATTTTTTGATATACCTGGCGGCACAAGCTGTACAGGCCAACTGGAGTTTCTTTACAATTTATCAGTTTGGGTGGACAGAAAAATTAGTAGGATTATCGCTGGCGGTAGTTGGCATTACTGTTAGTGCGGTACAAGGAGGACTTACCAGATTTATCAACCCCAGACTTGGTAATGAAAAAAGTATATACACCGGTTTGTTTTTATATACGATTGGCTTAGTATTATTTTCATTTGCAACAGAAGGGTGGATGATGTTTGTAATTATTGTTCCGTATTGTTTGGGGGGAATTGCCAGCCCTGCTTTGCAAGCTACATTGGCAGGTCATGTTCCACCCAATGAGCAAGGCGAATTACAAGGTACATTAACGAGTTTAATGAGTCTTACTATTATTATTGGACCGCCTATTATGAATAACTTATTCAACTATTTTACTACGACTAAAGCGCCGTTTTATTTTCCCGGTATTCCTTTTTTCCTGGCAGCAATACTGATGCTGGTCAGTCTCATAATTACCTGGCGGGTATTAAGTAAAGAAAGAAGAGCAACAGCTATTTAGATTGCTAAAGCTCTTTTGCCAGCGATTCAACTGTTTTCTTATCGCTACCTACAAATATTTTATCATTCAGCATTACGACCGGACGCTTTAGAAATGTATATTCTTCCAGTATGTATTTCCTATAACTCTTTTCGTCTAGCTTTTTATCTTTCAATCCCAGCTCTTTATATTTCATTGCCCGGCGGCTAAATAAAGATTCGTAACTACCGGACATCTTTTTCATTTCATCGAGTTGTGCAGGTGTGATCTTTTCAAACTTGATATCCTGCATTGAAAATCCCTTTTTGTCAATTCCTGTTTTTTGAATGATAGCCTGACAAGTAGTACAATTGCCAAGGTGATATATTTTCTTCATTTGTTTCTATTTGCTTTTACATATGCTTTGCTATAAGTACAAAGATGTAGTATTTGCTGGCTTAACAAAAAAGCAAGGGATTTTTTGATTTTTTTATCAAAAATAAGCATCCAATCTACTGTTGCTGTGTTTGAAACCCCTATCCAGCCTTGTTTCCTGCATTCGTAAACAATAGCTGCCAAATCTTGTTATTTTTGTATTCTAATTAGTGAGCTATGATAAAGACAGGTAATCCCATCATCAGTATTTATACAGAAATGACTCCCAATCCGGAGACCATGAAATTTGTTGCAAACAAACTTTTATACCCCGGTAAGAGTATTGATTTTCCCGATATGGAAACTGCAAAGCCATCACCATTGGCCACGGAGTTATTTGGTTTTCCTTTTATCAAAGCGGTTTTTATTGCCAGTAATTTTGTAACGCTTACCAAAACAAGTGATACTGAAGATTGGCAGGATGTGATCCCTACTATCCGTACTTTCTTAAAAGAATATCTGGAAGAAGGGAAAGTTGTTGTGAATGAAGAAGAACTGGCCGCCGTAAAACAAACCAGCAGTAATGAAGTATCAGCTGATGATGATGATATTGTAAAAAGAATAAAAGAGTTGCTTGATAATTATGTTCGTCCTGCTGT
>JAHEMM010000138.1 GCA_024643655.1 Chitinophagaceae bacterium
GTCTTGTCTCAACTTCCGCCTGATTTATTTTTTATATCTATAAGAATGTCTACTTTTAAAAAATCAACTACACTAAATGAATCTTTACGATTTTATATTTTCAGAAAAATTAAAAATACGTATCGTACGTCATTTGTTTTTTTGGGTTTGCTGGTGGTTGTATTTTGGGTTTTTGCATGCAGCAAATCCTTTTGGTAAAGAAGAAATATCCTATTTCAGAAATCTTCCATTTACACTTTTGGAAAGTGTGCTGTTGCTTATACCACATGCTGTTTATACGTATATTTTGCTGTTGTTTGTTTTTCCACGATTTATTTTAAAGAAAAAATATATTACAGCATTAATTTATTTTTTATTATTATATAGTCTATCTGGATTTTTAAATTTATTTTTTGTTAAGGAGATTAATCCAGTTGTGCTGTCAGCTTTATTGCCCGCAAAATATTTGATAAATACACAAAGGCCAGGCGAGGTTATTTTTTTTATGGCTATGATGAGTGCATTTAAGGGAGGGCTAACTATTGCATCACTTGCAATAGGTGTTAAGTTTATTAAATTCTGGTATCTTAAAGAGCAAAAGAATTTGCAACTGCAAAAAGAGAATACGGAGGCTCAACTACAAATTTTAACAGCTCAGGTTCATCCTCATTTTTTATTCAATACACTCAATAATATTTATTCAAATACACAAACTACATCTCCAAAGGCTTCCAAAATGATTTTGGAACTATCGGATCTTCTCAGGTATATATTATATGAGGGCAATAAGCCTCTGGTTCCATTGCAAGATGAATTAAAAATGATACAGGAATATATTAACCTTGAAAAAATAAGATATGGCAATAAGCTGGAAGTTCATTTTTTGATGCCATCCAATACTACGGATATTTATATAGCACCTTTATTGTTAATTCCTTTTGTAGAAAATTGTTTTAAACACGGTACCAGTAATATCCTTGAGCGGCCATGGGTTAACCTTTCAATAGAAATGAAAGATACCTGGCTAATTATGAAATTGATGAATTCAAAGCTTAAAAAAACTACTGGCAGTCCGGGAAGAAATGGAATTGGTATCAATAACGTAAGGAAGCGGTTGGAATTACTATATAAAGATAAATATGACTTACTTGTAAGAGAGGAAGAAGAGGTTTTTGTTATAGATCTTAAAATGCAATTAGTACGTAATGAAAAGGATGAGCATCAAAAAGCAATATCACCTACTACTATAAAATATAAATATGAATAGGATTAGTGATAATCTGATAAAATGCATTGTTGTTGATGATGAGCCTATGGCAAGGGATATCATTAAAAGATATATTGAACAAATGCCCAACTTACAGTTAATGGGTGAATTTGGGAATGCCATTGAGGCGAATATCTTTCTTCAATCTAGTCAGGTAGATATCATATTTCTGGATATTCGCATGCCTCAGTTAAATGGGACAGATTTTGTAAGAAGTTTATATCAAATTCCTAAAATAATTTTTACTACAGCCCATAAAGAGTATGCTCATGAGGGATTTGAATTAGATGTTGTTGATTATTTATTAAAACCGATACGATTTGATCGGTTTTTGCGTGCAGTTAATAAAGCTTTTCCACAACAAAATGCAGAAGCAGAAAGTAATACGCATGCGCCTGTGGCTGATACCAAACCTGAAAATTCATTTATTTATCTAAGAGCGAACAGAAAAATGATTAGGGTAGTGCTTGATGATATACTTTATATTGAAAGTATCAGAGATTATGTAAAAGTGGTTAAGCAAAATAGTTCAATTATTAGCCGGCAAACAATCTCTTCGATAGAAGTCACTTTGCCAGAAGATAAATTTTTCAGAATACATCGATCTTATATAATTTCTATCGATAAAATAAAAACATTTACACATGAACTTGTAGAAATAGGGGATAAGGAATTACCTATCGGAAAATTATATAGGAATGGCTTTTTAAAGCGCCTGGGTAACTGAGGTGGAAAATCAACGTTATCTGTTGAATAAAAAAAGTACTGGTTAAGATAGGTATTCAATTTTGATTCTTATTAATTTTAAAAAATAGTTTATGAAAATTTTTAAATTATTATTCTTACTAACTTTTTTTTATAATTCTTTACATTCTCAAAATTCGAAATCAATTACTGGAATAGTAACTGAACAGTTTACTAATACTATTTTGCAAGGAGCTACCGTATCCATTAAAGGTGACAATTTCACTACATCAACTGATCACAACGGATATTTTGTAATTAAAAACATTTCAGCCATTAATATTGTATTGGTGATTTCTTATGTGGGATATGAAACACAGGAATTCAACTTTACTGATAAAAGTAATAAGTTGATTGAAGTTCAGTTGGTCCGGGATGAAAAAACAGGTAGCGAAGTTGTTGTGTCGGCGTCTAAACGTCAGGAGACAATTGTAAATGCACCTGCCTCTATTCAAGTTATCCGGTTAAAGGATCTTGAACAATTTGCTGGGTCGAACGTAGGAGAACTAGTTTCAAAAATTCAGGGTATTGAATTTACACGTTATGGTGTTGATGGTATAACCTTTAACGCAAGAGGATTTAATAGTGCATTTAATAATAAAGTTTTTCAATTAGTGGATAGCCGAAACAGTATGGGAGCTCTTAGTGGTAGTTTGCCAGTTTTTAATAATGGTAGTACGAATAAAGAAGATATTGAACAAATAGAAATAATATTAGGGCCACAAACTGCATTATATGGCCCTAATGCACATAATGCAGTTTTTAATACAATAACAAAAGATCCAAGAAAATACCAGGGAACAACAGTTGCTATAACTGCTGGTAATCGATATCAATTCAGTGGACGTTTTCGCCAGGCAACAAAGATCAATAACAAATGGGCCTATAAATTATTAGGGGAATATGCTGTAGGCAAGGAATTTGAATTTTATGATAGTGTATATGCCGGAGGTGCTGTTTTTGGTCCTGCGGTAAGTATACCGGAAAGAAATGTTGATTTCAATTTTCGTCATATAAGAGGAGAAGGACATATTTATTATAGTATATCTCCTAAAGTAGATATTATTCTAAGTGGAGGGGGCAGTTCAAATAATGGAATACAAGTGACCACTTCTGGTCGTAATCAAATACGGGGATTAGGATATAGTTTTCTGCAGGCAAAATTAGTTACCCCTTCTTTCTTTGCTAACATTTATAATACCTGGGGTACACTTGGAACTTCTTATCCTATGCCTGTATATACCCGTGATTATTGGAACAGAACACATAGTACTTTGCCTTCATCAGATCCTTTGCGTGGAAGATTATCACCGGACTCTGCAGAACAATATGCAATGCGTTTAGGCAACGTTTTTAAAGAACGAAGTCATCGGTTTAATGCAGAAGCACAATATAAATATACATTTCAACAAGCTGGTATATTCTTGATGGCTGGTGTCAATTTACAAGAAGAGAGACCCAATAGTTTCGGGATTAATCTGGTAGATAAAATTGAGAAAATTAAAATTACTCAATATGGGGGAGTGCTACAGTTCGAGAAATCTTTACCGTTACAATTACGATTTGTCAGTGCACTTCGGATTGACAAACACAGCAATTTCGGTGATTTCTTTTCTCCGAAATTGGGGATCATAAAATCGATTGACAAGGGAAGTTTCAGAATTACATGGGGTAAAGCATATGCTATGCCAAGCATTTTAACGCAATATGCAAATATCAATGGAGTGCTTTATGGTAATGGTGTAGGGATAAAATATATTCCTAATTTATCCAGATTAAGTGACCCACTTTCCGTGCGGACCACTATCCCTTTATTGCCTGAACAAGTAAGTACACTTGAATTTGGTTATAAAGGAATGGTTACTAAAAAATTATTTATCGATATTAATTATTATACGGGGATAAGTAAAAACTTCCTAAGTCCGGCACAGTTTGTTGGTGGAAGAATTTTATCAGTTGGAGATATAGCTGTAACTCCATCTAATGCCGGTATTGTTCAAAACGATACTTTGAAAAACGCAAGTTTTCTTACTTATTTTAATTATGGCGATGTAAAAGCATATGGAATGGATGCAGGGTTAAATTATCAGGTAAATGACAAATTGTATTTTGCCTTAAAATATTCCTGGTTTGGTTCTGATATCAGTAAAGAAAATATAAAAAATGATGCAAATAAGGATGGCTTTGTTTCTCCGGAAGAAAAAAGTTTAAATGCGCCAAAAAACAGGGGAGTATTTATCGTAGGGTTACAAAATCTTAGCAGAAAGAAAATTTATTTAACAATAGCTGCTCGTTATGTTGGGGAGTATGATTTTTATAGTGGTAACCAAGTGGGTACTAAAGCTGGTGAGGGTAGCAGGGGAATAATCATCAGACCTGGACTTCCGCCTATATTGAAAAATTTTGATTGGGGCCCATTAGGTGGATTTACAACACTTGATCTAAGTGCCGGATTTAAATTAAATGAAATGGCAAGTATTGGGATGGGAGTTTCAAATATTTTCGATACCAGACAAATTGAACTTGTTGCTTCTCCTTCAATTGGCAGATTATTCTCTATTGAATTAAAAGTTCATGTGCCGAATGGTAAAAACTAAAACTTATTCCTAATCCATCATTTTTATAGTATTTGCATAATTAAGTATTTTCGGCTTATTCTTGCAGTGTGAGCCGTTTTCATTCATATCTTAATTCTGCAGTAAGTATCCTTACTAATTATACAAGTGAAGAGCCATTCGCCGGGTATATAAAGAAATTTTTTGCAGCGAATAAAAAATACGGAAGTAAAGACAGAAAACAGATATCCCATCTTTGTTATTGCTTTTTTAGAACAGGCAAATTGTTTTCTCAATTTTCAATTGAAGAAAAGATCGTAGCTGGCTTGTTTTTATGTTCGGCTCAAAAAAATGAG
>JAHEMM010000055.1 GCA_024643655.1 Chitinophagaceae bacterium
CAGCATCATGATTTTTTTTGAAAGAATGAATGTTTAAATCACCGATACGAACTATATCCCGTTGAGTAAAACTCTGTACTAGATGCTGCTCAATGGGTACTTTGCAATTGGACAATGTCGCTTTAGTAATATAAACTGGAAGTTGATACTTTTTAGAAATTCCGGCAAGACCTGTTACGTGGTCACTATGTTCATGAGAAATAAAGATTGCTTTAACTTTTTCTATCGAAAGGCCAAGCGTATGCATCCTTTTTTCAGTTTCTCTGCAACTAATACCAGCATCAATTAATACAGCCTCATTGTTGTTGCCTACATAATAGCAATTGGCATTACTTCCTGAATTAATTGAACAAAAAAAAAGAGACATAATTTTTCAAATGTAAGCACAGTAAAAAGAAATAACAACTATGCTTTAGGCGCTGAGACTATTTTACTTTGATATAAACAAGCTTTACATTTTTTCTACCCGATTCTCTTTCATCTATTTCAAATTTGTTCAAACTTTTAATAAGAGGCAATAATTTTGCATAACCATAGTTTCTTGGATCAAAATCCGGTCTTTTTTTCATTAATAAACTTCCCAGATCACCAAGAAAGGCCCAGCCATTTTCGTCAGTAATATCATTTATACTGGAAGTAACGAGGCTGACTAAATTTTTATCAGCTTTACTAATTACTTTTTCTTTTTTTCGTTGAGGAGAGATTTTTATTTGTTTTTGTTCATTTTCTTCCTTTTCTAAGATTTCGATATAAATAAATTTATCACAGGCTGCTCTGAAAGCAGAAGGTGTTTTTTGTTCACCCATACCATATACCTTCATACCAGCTTCACGCAGCCGTACAGCCAGTCTTGTAAAATCACTATCGCTACTAACAACACAGAAACCATCTACTCGACCAGTATATAAAATATCCATTGCATCTATGATTAACGCAGAGTCGGAAGAATTTTTTCCTGTGGTATAGCTATATTGTTGTACGGGTGTAATTGCATGATCAAGTAATATCGACTTCCAGCCAGAAACATGTGGCTTGGTCCAATCTGCATAGATACGTTTAAAAGTGGGTACACCATATTTTGCAATTTCTTCCAGAATGCCATTGATCAGTCTATGCGGTATATTATCTGCATCAATGAGTACAGCAAGTCGTGGGTCTTTTGTATTGTCCATATATGTAGTATTCTACAGGAAAGATAAACATTTATGTCATGTCTAAAATTAGCCGAAATAATAAAAATTTGGCAATGAGTGTTACTCAGCCGCAGCCCCCAGAAATATTTTAACTACTTTTTTATCTGCAAACTCAAAAATGATTCCCCCATATAATGATCCAACAGTTACAACATTTTCATCGCTGGATGATGGATCAATGTCGTTTTCATAGACAGTCATTACCCGAGAATAGATGCTGCCAATTCCAATGTCTTTATTCGTTTTATATAAAGATGGGCTTGTAATTGTAATTGAAAAAACGTCTAAACGGGTTGAATCGTTTTCGCCACTCATATTCAGCATAATACCTTTTGTAGGATACAGCCAATCTTGATGATACCAGCCATCCGCATCCCAAATTTCTGCAGCTGAAGTAGAGACAGGCAGGCCAAGTTTTTCTTTTATGGTTGCCGCTTTCATTCCTAATGAAATATCTCCTATCTGATTAAGATTTGTCTGTTTTAGTTTTTCCAATTCATTCAGACTGTCTTTTGGTAAAACTTCATTGTTTTTTTTAGTATTGTCTGTTGAATCATTTTTTGATTTGCAGGAAGTGCAACTAATAAATAGCAAAATTATTGTTGCAAAGACAAGATATTTTTTCATTGTCATTTTTTTATTTGAAAGGTACCAAAAATTGTGGTGAGTTTATTTGTTGGCAAGTAAAGAACCGAGTTGAATTGGGCAGAAATGCGCTATTGTAAATTTCGTAATCTTACTTTTAAAAAAGGGTATTAGTTGGATTGTATAATTAAAGGAATAGTTATTTCTTTGTATTCCACTAATCCACCATTCTAATGAAACTAATCTTATACATCGGTGATCGTATTATTGAATCTGTCAATCTTGACGCCACCAGAATTTCAAAACCAGGTTATCTGGGTCAGTTCAAGCGGACATTAAAATTAAAATACAAAGAAGTGATTCGGGAAGAAAATGAGAAAACAAATTTTTTGGTCGTGGCCACACCTGGCGGAATTACTAAAAATGAAAAGAAACCGTTGGTATTGTCGGATAAAAAATGGGATAATTAAGGGGTATGATATTCTCTCGTAGTAATGTGGGAGATCATTTGCCATCGTTTATCTCTTATCGCAAATACCCGTATATAATAAAGGTGATAGTTGTCAATCGTCTCTTTCCCCTTTTTTTGTACAGAAAGTTTTCCTTTTACAATTGCTAGTTGTGGATGAAATTCAACGGAAACGGAGTCATGCTGTCTGGAAATAAAATTTCCTTTGGCTACCGAAACAAACCAGCCTTCTTTTCCTTCTACTCTTCCTGAGCCATGGCTAAAAACAAAATCATTGCCATACAAGCTATCCAAGGCAGTTGTATTGTGCGCTACAACATAATTGTCAATTTGTTGGTTGCGTTCAATAATAAAAAGACTATCGGTTGTTTGTGCTGCTATGATAGTTGAGCAAAAAAGTAAAATTATAAATGAAAGTAGTTTATGCATACATAAAATGTTGAATAAGTTGCTGATAGTTAAACCAGCGTAAAAATATATAAAATAATTCCCGCATTTTATTTAATAAACTGATTTATAATCGCACACTACCTGAAGCAACGATTTGTAGCGTCAAAAAGTCTTTTCACAGAATTTAGGTATATTCATTCTTCACCAAAAACTTATTATTATGAAACGTTTGCAAGTATTTATTCCACTACTTCTTACAGGAATTTTTTTCTTCAGTACAAGTTCAGCTCAAAGTATATATATTAAAATAGGCGATATCAAGGGAGAGTCGCAGGATGCTAAACACAAAGATTGGATTGACGTTTTATCATTTAGTGATGGTTTGGCCAGACCTTCTGGCGGAGCTACCGGATCAGGTAGAATGAGGAGTTCAGTATCGATGGGCGAAATTGCCATTACTAAAATGCTCGACAAAACAACGCCTAAATTAATTGAAGCCATTACAAAAGGCGCTGTGATTCCAATTGTAAATTTAGAGTTTACATCATCAAATAGAAATGTATATTATACGATAAAGCTTTCCAATGTTTTAATAAGTTCTTATTCAAGTAGTGCTAGTGAATCAAGCAAACTCATGGAACAGTTTGCGTTAAATTATGAAAAGATAACATGGGAATATACAGAGCCAAATGGAGCAAAAGTAACAACCAGTTATAATGTTGATAAAGGGATGTAGAAGAACACAAAATGACTCTTCATCGGAAGCTGCGAAAGTTTCCCATGAAATTCAAATTCATAATAATGCTTATGTATAAAAGAGAAAACAAGATAGCTGTCATTTCAGCAGAAGCTTAATTGATTATGTATGCGTAAACCTGAGCCTCTTATATCCGAACTTTTTTCTCTCCGCAATCGCTTTGAGCAAACAACTACTAGCAGAAAAATTCATTTGCTACATACGATTAATTGTAAGGTTATTAAAAGTAAAAAGACCTTGCTTTTATATTACGACGCTCTACTGTTTATTCTTGCTTATCCTGATAATAAAGAAATTTATTCACTAGCTACACAATCGCTTCAGGAATTAGAAGAGTATATTTATAGTAAAGAAAGTCTCCAATATAGTTTATACAATTCCGGCCTTACTAAAACTTCCATATGCGCTGCCTTTAGTTTTGAAATAGTAAAGTGGCTACGGCTACATTATTCCAGAAATATCCGGCTCATTTCTTTTGAAGCTTCGGATGAACAAATAAGAGCAATACTTACAGTAGTTATGCAAAAAGTGGAAACAGAAAAAATGCAGGAAACAAAATCGGCGTGGAAAGGCTGGATTACACAATCACTACAAGCTCATGAAGATATACTTGACGGATTGATTGCTGTTTTTGATAATAGCAGTATTCGACCAGAAGTGAAAGATGAATTATGGAATACGATTGGAGTCAATACGGAAATAGATTTTAGCTCTCACAGTTGCCTTAGCGATAAATTGGTGAAACGATATAGTCATCGTTCTATAATCAGAAAACCTAATAAGCAAAAAATTAAATTTGAGCTTAAAAAAATAATACTAAGTCAACAAGAAGCAGCGCAAGTTATTGACACCAGCAGAATGATCTTAATTCGGCAACTCAGGGAAATAGACCCGATTAGTTTTACCTATCCTGATGGTATTGCATATTATCAGTTACCAAGAGGCTACAGCATTGCATTAATGAATATGATACCCGAACGGCAAGTGCCCAATGATTGCTATCTCGGCTACACGGTGTTTAAAAATGGCTTGCCCGTTGCATATGCAGGCTCCTGGATATTATTTGATAGTAGCCGCATCGGACTCAATGTATTTCCTCATTATCGTGGAGGAGAATCGCAGTATATTTTTCAATTAGTATTGCAGGTACATGCAAAAGTTTTTGGTTTAAAACGATTCACCGTAGATGCGTATCAGATTGGTAAAGAGAATCATGATGGCATTCAATCTGGGGCATTTTGGGTTTATCATCATGCAGGATTCAGACCTATTGAAGATGAACAAAATGCTATTGCAGAAGAAGAGGTATTGAAAATAAAACAGCACCCCTCTCATAGAAGTACTGTTGGTGTATTAAAGAAACTGGCAGATAGCCGTATGGAGTTGGTAATAGATAAGAATGCATTTCATTTTGATGCTGTTAATCTAAGTGAAATATATGCTGCTATTTTAAAAAAGCAATACAAGAATAACCGCCGGTTGGCAGAAAAAGGGAACGTAGAAAAGCTGGCAACTATACTAGCTATAAAAAATTACGATGAACCTGCCATGAATTATATACTCAGAAACTGGGCATTAATTCTATTATATAAAGTAGAGGAGTTTAGGAAGAACAGTGAATTGAAAAAAGTACTAAAAATTCTTTTTGTGCTAAAAGCTGCTGGAAAGGAAAATGAATTTATTGCCCGATTACAAAAGACAAAAGTATTCAGAAAATATTTAGAGACGATATGGAATGAGTTGATTTAATGGTTGGTTGCTTGTCCTACTCTTTTAGTCAGTCTATACTCTTTTACGGTAGTTCCACTTTTATAAGCTTTATCTATGGTTTCACTAATTATAAAACCTTCCTTAAGATAAAAATGTACAGCCCGGCTATTTTCTGTTACTACATACAATTCAATCTTTGTAACTTTTAAAGCAGCAGCCCTTTGATATAAAAATTGCATCAAAAAACGACCTATTCCTCTTCCCCTGTATTCATTAAGTACATAAATCTTACTTAGAATAAGGGTGGTATCCTTATGTTCTATACCTAGGTAGGCAATATTATTATCTGAGTCTTTTATTAGATAATATACAACGCCCTGTAATAACTGCTCTTCCATAGCAGGTACACTTTGATACGTATCAATAAAAAAACGGATATGTTGCATTGGTAAAAAAGAACCATAATGTTGCGGTATGATTTCATTAGCCAATGCGGCGATTGCTTCCAATTGATTGCTTAAAGTAGCTTTTACAATTTTTATATTATTGTGCATGGACTTCGGCTTCAATTATTTTTATAAAAAACCAAAAAGAGTTACATTGAAGGATTATCTATTTCCCTGTAAATTTTAATACAATGCCATTAAGTTATGTTATATATGGAGCTGTTCCGGTGTTGATAATAACGTTATTTTTATATGTCTTCAATAAGAAAAGAAAGTAATAAAAATAAAGGGTGTTTATTATTTCTTTGCTACCATAGCCGGTCGTACTTCTATCTTGCTTGGCAATGTTCTCGGATTCATTTGTAACAGATCGACTATCATTTGTCCGATATCTTCGGGTTGTATTTTCCAACTGTCTGCGCCCGTTGGAGTATGATTATTGAAATAAGTAGCAACAGAACCTGGCATTATGGTAGAAACTTTTACACCGTATTTTCTAAGATCTAACATGATGGCTTGTGTAAAACCAACTAAACCGAATTTACTGGCATTATATGCTGAACCATTTTCAAAAAAATTAGTACCCGCAAGACTAGCAATAGTAATGATATAACCCTGGGATTGTTTTAATGATTCCACAGATGCTTTTACACTATTGAATACACCGGTTAAATTGGTATCAATCGTTTCCTTCCACTGAGTTTCTGTTAAACTTTCTATGGGACCGAAATGACCTACACCTGCATTGGCCACTAATACGTCTAACTGACCAAAATGATCAATAACAGATTTTACAGCTATTGTTTCATCAGCCAGTGAACTTACAACTGATTCCAGCGCCAGAATTTTTGAAGGATCATTACTTAGTGAAGCGGCGGCTTCTTCTGCAGCTTGTAAGGAGCGGCTTGTAATAGCTACCCTCATTCCCTGATGGAGTAAAGATTTGGCTACACCATAACCAATACCCTTGCTTCCTCCTGTTATATAAGCTACTTTATTTGTAAGATCATTCATTTTTTTAAATTTAGATGATTAATTGAAGACTATATTATCTAACATAGTTTAGTTACAGTTGTTCGATAGTAAATAATTTTTATAATGTAATATGCATTCCTTCAGCAGCAAGTGCCACCGTTAAGTTTTGTTGGGTAGGTAATGCTGCTACCATGTTTTCAAGCAATTCGTCAGAATGTCCTGGGTCATGATGCGCTAATAATATTTTTTTTACACCGGCCATTCCTGCAAATGATACAGCAGCCTCCATAGAGGAATGTCCCCATCCTATTCTGGTACGATATTCATCGCTACTGTATTGTGCATCATGCAATAGCAGATCTGAATTGGTCGCTAAATCGATTCCAGATATCCATTGTTTATCTGATGGCATTCCATAGAGCCCCAATGCTGGTTCATGATCCGGTATATAACTAAATACTTTTTCGTTATGCTGAATACGAAAACCAACGGTTGGTCCTGGGTGAATTACATAACGTGACTGAATAAAAAAAGGACCGATAGAAAATTCACTTTTATCGATTTCATGAAAACTTAGTTTGCAAGGAAGATCACGGATATGCACTGGAAATAAAGGCGGAGATAAATAACGGCTTAATCTTGAATGCAATGAATTTCTGCTACTAGCCGGACCCCATATATGCACTTCCATCGAAGGATCAAAAAGTGGTTTAAAAAATCCTAAGCCCTGAATGTGATCGAAATGAAGATGAGTTAATAATACATCTACCCTTTTATTCGGTGGTTGGTCTCCGGTAGTTGAGTTGCAGATACCAGAACCAGCATCAAGAACAAGTTGCCATCCTTCTGCTGTTACATCTACACAGGATGTATTACCTCCATACTTTATGGTACTGGGGTTTGATGTAGGTATGGAACCACGAACTCCCCTTATAATTATATTCATTCGTCTTTTGAATCCCAGAATAATGCTACAGCCCCTAAAAAAGTATTAGCCCTGCCTAAAATCGGATAGGATGTAACCGAAATCTTTTCAACTTTACCACTGAGATTATTAATAAAAAATGTTTTGTGGTAGGGCTTACAATTAAGTAATGTTTTTACCAATGGCAGGTCCTCTGGTAAAATAGCGTTTCCCAATTCATCCATTGGTTTAAAGATGGTAGACCATTCTGTTGTGGGCATTTCACCTGTTTCATCGTACCGCTTGCCTAAAATAAATTCGGCCTGTTCATTATAATAAATAAGATTCCCCTGTCTATCCGTAATGAATACGGGAATGGAAAGACAGTCAGCCAGTTGTCGGTTCAATATTATTTCTATTTCATACGCCATACTGCTTATTGGGAATTAAATACACGTATTAAATATAAAACATATTATAGAAGAAGTAAAATCTAACAGACTTTTTATAAAGAATAGTAAATTGAAGAGGAACAGAACTCTTTTAAATACAGTTAGTAAGCCTATCTTTTTTTATAAAAATATAAATTGACAGAACTGGCAGAAGCCTTCTCACTCAATGTAAAAAACCCGCTATTGTCAATAGCAAAAGTAATCGCTTCTCCCATGGGTTCCATTTGATGTGGCAAGCTTTTGTAAGAAGATTGTAAGGTCTGAAAAATAGATTGCCCAGGTTCTCTTATATAATGCAAAATTGAAGTATATGTTCTGATCAAAACCTCTTTTCCATCTGGCGATAAAGCAGCATCTGTAACTGAAAAAACTGGTATAGTGCCTGTTAGTGTAAGTGTCGACAAAGGGGCATAAGGAAAACTCAGTTTGTATACTCGGGCCGGAAAATCCCGCTTGGTAATAATAAAAATATCCTTCGATAAAGGATCAATTAAAAAAGCTTCAGCATCATGTGATCCATCAGGATATTGAAATTGAATCGTATCCACAGTAGTGATTGTATCTACTGTGGATATAGGTTCCACAAATTTATAAATTGAATAAGTTGCAAATATTTGTGCATTATCTCCAATATCTGCTACATATAAATCATTACCGCTAAGCGTCATAGCTTCCCAATCCCGGTTAAAACTGTTTTTAATAAAAATAGATTTTAGTACAGTTCCGTTTTGAGCAAGTAATGATAATTGGGTTGGGTTACCACTGTCTTCCTGCACCCAGATAAAACCGGGGTTGATTTTGCTTGCAACAATACCAGAGCCCTCATTAATGATTGGATTTAAAACTTTAGCTACTGGAATACTATCATAAATAGTCCCACTTATATTAATTAGCCCTCCACTTATTTCTTTTTGACATGCACAGCAAGCAATTAATAAAACAGAAAAGGAAAATAATATATTATATCTCAATGAATAAATAAAATGTTGAAATACAAATATCCCATTTAATCTGCAAAGATATTCTTTCTTATACCCTTCAGTTTCAAACAGATAGTTATCAGAAGAATTAAAATTTAATAAATTGAAAAATATTAAAAAATCGATTTGGATAAATAGTTATATCTTATCAGAATTAATTAACCAAAAAATAAAATTATTATGAGACTTAATGTAAGATCAACAGCGTTGATCGGCTTGGCAGCTTTATTTTTAACTGCCTGTACTTCTCCGAAGGAAGAATCTGCACCCGTAGATATGGATAAATTAAAAGTTGAGATCCAGGCAATGGAAGATGCTTTTGCTGCAGGAGAAAAAGCAAAAGATGTTGATGCAGTTGCAGCCTATTATGCTGATGATGCTACCAGCTTCAACAGGAACGAACCACCTTCTGTAGGAATGGCTGCTATTAAAGAAAAAATAGCAAAAGGCTTTGCAAAAGATACTGCAGGTAATTATAACGTTTATAAAGTTGTTGATTTGTTTGCAGAAGGAAACACAGCAACAGAAATTGGTTCATGGACTCAGTTTGATTCCGCAGGTACCCAAATGGAAAATGGATATTATATGTCTTACTTTCAAAAGCGGGATGGTAAATATCTTTGTGTAAGAGATATGTCAGTTACGGAGTCGCCTGCAAAAAAATAATAACAATTTTCAACCTTAATATAAAAAAGAGCCTTTAATTTAAAGGCTCTTTTTTATTGATTTTCAAATCAGATCTTTATCATGTAACTGATATTGCTCTTTTATTTTACGCATTACTTCATCCATAGAAGCCCGATGGTCTTTAGGACTCCATTCGCCTCGTTCCCATTTTTCCAATTCCTCATTGATTTGTTTTTCCTGAAGCGTTGTTAATTTATTTATAAGCGTTTCACTCATTTCTCTCTGACGGGTATAAAAAACTTTTTTCTTTTCATATGTATCTTCCTTATCTCTTCGCATTTCATTTTCAGCAGCAGCCATTTTCATCAGTTCTTCTTTTGCTAATGCTACATCATAGGGCCCCACCGGCATTATAAGCTTGGCAAGTATTGGCCCTGTCTCAATTAAAATGATGAGTAACGAGATAAGCATGTTGGCCCACCACACACTACTTTCTTCAGCAGATAGATCTGACAACGCTTTATTCCTTTCAAGAAAACCCATATTAGCTTCAGCAGAAATTTCAAATGCTTTTCTTTTTTCTTCCATAGAAGCTTGTGCAGTCTGGTTAAGACTATCTTGTTGTTGAATGCCAATGTTCAGCAAACTTAATTCAGGACCATATTGTAATACGGCACGTTGATAAGCATCTTGTTTTAATCGGGTAATATTTTCAATACCCCGCTGGCCGGATCCACCGGTACCATCTGCTTCGCTGATATAGGAACGTTGTAATTGTTGTAAAGTATCTTCAATGGCTTGTTTCCTATTTGTTAGCCGGTCTCGTTCATTCACTGCATTTTGCGTAAGGGCTTTATTCTCCAATGCCAGCATGCTATCATTCAGTTGAATTTTTTGATGAAGGTTGGCCTGCATTTTTGTGTTGATCTCTTTATCAAATATTTTCATCTCAAGCGGTCGGGCAATGGTTAAGCCAATAAGTAAAGCCAATGCAATTCTTGGCAATGTCATCCACAATTGTGTTCGTTTGCTTACGCCATATTTCCGCATTGTAGATACAAGAAAACGGTCGAAATTAAAAATGATCAATCCCCAGATTAATCCAAAACCAATGGCAATAAACCAATTACCAAATACCGTGTACATAGCATAGCCACCAGACAAAGCAGCTAATATAAATGTGGCAAGAAGTACACCACCCAGCCCGGAGTATTTACTATATTCAGTAGGATACTGTTGTAATAGTGGTTGATGTGTACCGGCACACCACCATAAAAATTTTGATTGTGAAGGCTTTCTTCTAGCTGCAAACGAATCATACGTATACAAATCAGTTTGCTGCTTCTTGTTTTCAGCAGTCATAAATAAAGTTTACAATAAATGAAACAGAATGATGTTGGTGGTTGAAGCCTGAATAATTGTAAACGAATCTTAAATCGAATAATTGCAAAGGAGGTGTTAATATCATGTAATATATGGGAAAATGAAAACCCTATTATCCAATCAGCCCAGTCAAGAAGTCAATTAAAAGTTGTATTTTAATAAAAACAACTTGACATGAGAAAATTTATGCAATACAAATTGCTATTTGGAATATTACTTTTTTTGCTTCCAACATTTTTACTGGCGCAGGTAATACAGACCAATACAAAAAACAATACAGTTGATTATACTACCCTTGCAAAGATTGATGCATTAGTCAATGAGTATGTAGATAGTAACTGGCTGGCCGGTGCAGTAACTATTGTAATAAAGGATAATCAGGTAGTACAGCATAAGGGATATGGCTATGCCGATATTGCTTCTAAGAAGCCGATGTCAAAAGATGCCATCTTCCGGATCATGTCGCAAACAAAAGCAATTACCAGTGTAGGCATCATGGTATTATACGAGCAGGCAAAACTTTTACTTGATGATCCTGTTTCAAAATATATTCCTGAATTTAAAAATCAGGGAGTACTAGATAAATTTAATGATGCAGATACCACATATACAACTGTGCCTGCTAAAAGGGAAATCACAATCCGGGATCTGTTAACACACACTTCCGGCCTTGATTATACAGATATCGGAAGTTCAAAAGTAAAAGCCATCTATACAAAGAACAATATACCCTCCGGACTTGGGTATTTTAATGAAGATTTGCTAGATAGAATGAAAGCTATGGCGAAACTTCCTTTATCTTTTCAGCCCGGAGAAAAATTTCAATATGGTCTGAATAGTGATTTACTGGGCTGCTTGATAGAAGTGATCAGTGGAATAAAACTCGATGCATTTTTTTCGAAATATATTTTTCAACCTTGCGGTATGCAGGATACATATTTCAATGTGCCAGCAGCGAAATCCAGCCGTCTTGCTACGGTGTATACAGAAGATGCAGCCAAGAAGATCATTAAATGGAGTCATACTTTTCGCAATATCGATCCCGATTATCCTACTATGCAAAAGCATTATTTCTCAGGAGGCGCTGGTCTTTCTTCTACAGCATTTGATTATGCTGTTTTTATGCAGATGTTATTGAACGGTGGCAGGTATAATGGAAAAAAAATTATTTCAAAGCGATCAGTAGAAATGATGACCACCTCTCAACTTGAGCCTGGAGTATATGGTAACAATGAGTTTGGTTTGGGATTCTCTATTACAACAAAAAAAGCAGAAGCTAAGGGGCCACGATATGCTGGTGCATTTGCCTGGGGTGGTTATTATGGCACAAATTTTTGGGCCGATCCCAAAGCTAATCTGGTTTGTTTGATCATGACGCAACAAACACCAAATAGTCATAACGAAATAAAAGCAAAATTTGAATCGTTGGTCTATGCAAGTTTGAAATAAAAATTACTAGTTGATTAACTTAGCAAGGATTTCATCTAGTTGATTTGCACCGATCTTTTTAAGAACTATTTTTTTATTAGCATCAAGCAAGTAAATAGTTGGATAGCTGGTGATGTAATATTTTTTCTTCAACTCGTCCAATTCATCACCCGTTACACTGGCGCAGGGCCAGGGGATAGACTGAGCGGCGACTATTTTACTTGTTTCTTCCTTGTTATGATCAGCAATACCAATGATGGCTAATCCTTTTGAATGCCACTTATCATAAACAGTTTTTAATACGTCAACTTCATCATCACTGGCTTTGGCCGTGGGTAACCAAAATAAAACAATAGTATAAGAAGATTGAATTGCAGACAGGTCGATTGGTGCTGAGGTTACAATATCAGTTAACTGAATCGACGGGGCTTTAGTACCGCATTGTGAATAACGCATACTTTCCACATTGGCGCAAATTTTTTCCAGTTGTGCTTGTTCGATCCATGATGGCGTATTTTTTCCGCAATAGTAAGTGGCACCAATATGTATATATACTTTATCAAAGCATACTATTTTACTTGCAGCATATTTATTCAGTAAATGAATCAACACATATTGATACACTTCTTTGTCTCCTGCTTTATTTACCTTGTTCATTATAGTTTCTATAGATTTTATCACAGAGTCAGGATCTTGTACTGTTAGCTTCTCTGTATAGTATTCTATTTTATCGTAAATGATTTTACTATAAAGAAGACGGTTGTCATCCAAAGTAATATTGTCAAAAAAATGCGTACGGTAATAATAAAAAGCAGCATTATTAGGTTGTTGCTTCAATGCTGCAGGAACGACAATTTCAGTAGTCGCTTTTATAATATTAGTGAGTAATTGGCCAGGATTTTTTTTCAAATAATTATATCTATATATATCTACTTCTTTATTGATAGCGGCTTCTTCAGTTACCAACTTTTTCTTGCTGGCTTCATTATCCGGTAGCTTTTCTTTCAATGATTTAAATTGCAATTGTTTTGCGGCGAGAAACTGAAGGTATTCTTGGAATTGCTTGTTTTCCGGGGAGCCACTTGCCGACCATTGTATTGATTTGCCGTATGTAGCGGTAAGCGAAAACTGTTGCTCTTTTTTATTGGGTATTAAAAATTCAAAAAAACTTTTATCCGGTTCAGTAACGATCATATACATACCAGGATGTTTGGCTTCTTCTCCTTTAAAAACAAAATAACCCTCATCATTTTTAATAGCAGTGTCAGCAATATAGGTTTTAGCTCCTAAATGGTAGGCCAGATACAATGCATTACTGCTATAGGCATTCATTTTTACTTTGATGGAATAGCCCTGACCAACAGCGGATGCAGAAATCAGTAATGTTGTAAATATGAATGCAAGACCAATAAAAAAGCGATAGACCATTGTTTATATTGTTTGGATTGAAAGTAGCTATTTTTTTTTATTTTTCTATCCTTATGCGATATCATCGGATTCATTTCGGTTGTAACCCATTAGTACAGTTTTGCAGTCTATAATTATTTCTACATTCTTTATCTTGCCGTACAATGGTCTATTATGATATACACTATCCCGAAAGATTAGCGGGGAAAAAACTCGACGAGTATCTCGCCAAAGGCTGGTATCGTATGCAACAGATGATTTTTACCACAGATGTAATACTCAAAGACAATCGACTGTTACCCGTATTCTGGCTTCGCCTGTCAATGGCCAATTACAGTCCCACAAAAAAGCATCAGCAACTGATAGCCGCCAATAAAAATTATACAGTAGATATTGTAGGTGGAAACATAACAGATGAATTGGAAGATCTCTACCAGTTGTATAAAACCGCCATGGATTTTGAACTGAGCGAAACCTTACAGGATAGTTTACTCGGTGAAACAATTACAAGCATCTACAATACAAGATGCATTACTATTCGTAATAATGGTAAACTCATTGCCGCCGGTTTTTTTGATCTGGGAGAAAAAACAATGGCTGGTATTTTAAATTTTTATCATCCAGACTTTGCAAAGCAGCAGTTAGGCAAATACCTTGTATTGTTAAAGATTGCTTATGCTCAACAGCTTCAGCTGGATTTTTATTATACCGGTTACATCAGTACAGCTGATTCGAAATTCGATTATAAATTATTCGCCGGTAAAGCAGCAACCGAAGTCTACAACCGCAGCCAACAGCAATGGGTGCCCTGGCAATCCGTTCAAAAAGAGGAATTGGAATATTGGCTGATCAATGAAGCAAAGGAATAGGGATCAGACGCATCTTAATTGAAGTAGATAAAAAGAGTTACTGTTTTTTGTGCAAATGCGTATACACAACAACGGGAAAATCTTAAACAAGGCACAAATGTCTACAGCTAATTGTCAGCTTTTCAATTCATAAGGTATTCGTTTTGGTAAAATTGTATATTTTTATAGTTGATGTATCACACCTAAAAATTTTTTACATGCGTTTATTTACTTCCTGTTTATTGCTGCTTTTATTTTGTTGCACTGGTTGTTTGGATATTCTTGAAAACATTGTATTGAATAAAGATGGTAGTGGACAATATACCTATACAATAGATATGAGTGCTATATTAAAAGAACCTGCTTATAAAAGTATGTTAATGGGAGAAAACAAGGGGGAGCCGATAAAAGATATAGATACAATCATTTATGGTAAAAACCTATCGGCAGCTGATAAAGGAAATCAGACAGCTCTATGGAATAAAGTAGATTGCCATGTTATACAAAATGAAAAAAAAGCTATTTATACAATCACGGTTAATATGCCGTTTGATAAAGTAGAAGATATCAATTACCTGCTCTTAAATATGAATAAGATAATCAATATTGGCTCGGGTGATAATACAAATACAAGTAATGACATGGGTAATGCGGTAGTTACCTATAAGTTTAAGAAAAATGAAATAAACCGTACTACCAGTGATTTGCCGGCAAATGTAAAAGAAGGGTTGGCCATGGCAAAAATGATGATGGGCGAAGCGACCTACCGTGTTATATATCAGTTACCAGGCAAAATAAAAAAAGCAGATATTCCCGGTGCCACAACAGACCAAAAAACAGTAAAAACGTCCAGCCCTTATGCCGATTTGCTGGATGAGAAAAAAAATCTAGACGGTACCATTAAGTTTAAATAAACTCCTTCATAAAATTTCTCTGCTTACACCCGGTACTTCCAGTATCAGATCAGCACCATAGCATCCGGCTGGTGTTTGATAACCGGGCGTAAAATTCCCTTCCAGTATTTTTTTAGCAATGAGCAGGCTGCTATGTGCGGTTAATGTATAACCATCAGGGCCAATCAATCGGGCACGGACTATTGTCCCCGTAGCATTGCGTACTTCACCCCAAACAAGACCCTTACTATTGGCCCGCTTCGAAGCAGAAGGTCCTGCTGGTTGATTTTTTATTTTGTTAATTTGTCGCTTACGCATAAACGATGTACGTAATAGCCAATTAAATAAAAATTGAAATTTTAAAAGGCGATAGACCTTCTTCGAAATACCTGTATACGTTCTGATATTGGGAATTCCTGTAGTGGTATAGGCCGTTGAAATATCACCCCAGGGAATACTCATCACAAATAATTTCTTAAGCCCAAAATCCACCCACATTCCTTTCTTGCCAAGTGGTACCTGTATTATTTTTCCATCTTTTCGTTCAGCACTTTTTTCACCCATCCCTTCTGCCATGGTAAGGGCCGTACCATGACTAAGTCCTCCGCCTATAGAGGCAAAAGCCAGATGTAATTCGGTGGCATCAGGAAGCATGTTTTTTAGCAAAAGGGCTAGGCAATCCGTAGGCACAACATCAAATCCCACACCCGGCATAATCATAATTCCGGCTGCAACAGCCGCTGCATTATATGACTTCGCTAGTTCATATACTACGATCTCGCCGGTAATATCAATATAATGTGTTTGTGTTTGCAAACAGATTTCAATCATCTGTTGCGCAGTATGCTTAAATGGTCCCGCCGCATGTAATACCAGTGGCACGGTTTGTAAGATGCTTGTTAATGCAGCAGTATCATCCAGATCTACAACATGATAGTTTGTTTGCAATGCTTCCGCCATTGGGGCAAGTGCTTCTTTGCGGCGGCCCGCCAATATAGGTTGTAGTCCGTATTCCTTCGCTAGTGCTGCAATCAATTGGCCACTATAACCATTGGCACCATACAGTAAAAATGACTTGTTATCCATAAATGGGTTTACTTTTTCTTGTAATATAACCAAAGTTATATGCTTATTCTTTTGATTTTTTTATATTATAATCAGTTGATTCATGATTACATAAACCAAAACATTGGAGATGGATATAACGATAAACATTATGCGTCAATCAAGGCACAATGTTAAGCAGTCTGAAAAATTCTTTTTCTGCTATTTCTTTAACGCAGCCGGGTTGCAGATCACCTAATGTGAGGTCTTCGATGCTCACCCGTATTAATCGTTTACAGCGATGATGAACGGCTCGCATCATTTTACGTACCTGATGATATTTCCCTTCTGTAAGGCTGATGCGCAGCCAGGTATATGGTATCTTATCTGTTATGAAATAAGGGGGAGGGAATGATATCTCTGGTTGTAAAACAATTGCAGCTTCGCAGGGAGAGGAAGTATAAGGCAAACCTCCTTTTGTAAGAAAAGAAATACCTTCTCTTATCATTTGCAACCGTTCTTCGGTTACGATGTGATTTACAAGTACAAGATAGGTTCTTTTATGTGGAGTTTTTGCTTCAAATAATAAGCGGGTCACTTCTTTATTCGTAGTTAAGATCAGTAATCCTTCAGATTGATTATCCAACCGGCCGATGGCATGTATGCCTTTCGGGAAATTGAAATCAATATTACTAAGTAAGTTGACCGCATGGGTACTTACAAATTGCGAAACCATATTATAAGGTTTGTTGAGAATAAAATAACGATGGGTGGATGAAGTCATGATTGTTTACGGATGATTCGTTGAGGCAAACGCTTGGAGCAGGCCTCTCCACAAAGCTAATAATAAAGTTATATCAGAATATTAATCGAAAACTTGCATCAATACTTAATTTGCTGGAATTATTACTTGTATTAGGCACCAGGTTATTGCTTAATTTAAGACCGGTACTATGGCCATAGTTCATATTAAAATTGCCAAAAGAGTTACTATTTTTTCTATACTTCTGAGAAACATTCGTAAATCCTCCAGGTACTTGTGGCGTAAACAACTGATCAAACGATCATAGACTTAAAGAAACTCTTACCAAATAAAATGGTCATCTCACAACAAAAAACCCCGCTCCACGCTGCTGATAATGATTATTCAGCAAATTGAAACGGGGTGATTATTATTTAATTAAAAGAATTATTGGGAACTCATATCTGTTCGCTTCTTTCTGATAAACTGTTCTCTTGATACAACAGCATCGTCCATTATTTTGAGCCTTTTATCCCAGTCAAGTGTACCATAATGTTGAATATATACATCTTTAAAAGTTGGAGTGCCATCATTCATAGGTCCGAAATACTCCCTTTCCAATTCTTTAAAACCATCTTTCAACGAACGAACACTTGCCATTATCTGGTCTGAGCCATCCCATAATTGTTGATAATTTCTAAGGTTAAGATTATCCCAGAATTTCCCTTTTAATGCATTCAGTACTTTGAAGCTTCTTTTTTGCTCTGCATAATAATCGGATGTCATGCTTGATTTTATATGCATTATGGTTACCACTGATTTGTCAGACTGTACTTCAGGGTGTAAAAGAAGACTATCATCCAAACGGTAATAATGTACAGAATGATCGTTTTCTAAATAAGAAAAGAAACTTTTATCCAGATCAATACCATGCACTGTGCCATCTGTTCTGTCTTTGTCCATATCAGCAAATGAAATCGGTCCATTTACAATTTGATACGAACCGGCATTGGATCCGCTTAATATTTCAAATACACTTACTTTTTCTTTATCCGCTTTGTGAAATTTGGCTACATGCTGTTTATAAGCAGCTTCAAAAGCCATTTTTTGACCGCTTTTTACTTTAATGTTATGTACTGTGTAAATGTTTGAGTTTTGAGAGTAAGCAGAAAGCGTTACAATCGACAGTAGCATTAAAAAGATTTTTTTCATAATAGTTGTTTTTGGTTATGGAATATATAAAACAACATCTGTATTAGATACAAATGCCAGTTACCGTAGGGGATAAAAAATTGGCTTTTCAAATAATAAAAAGGGAGGACTTACCTGTTGGTAATTATAGAGACAGATAAAAAGATTAGAAACCTAAGATAAGGACTTTTGCAAAAAGAAAAAAATAATATGTCTTCGTTGTGGTAAGTTGTTAGTAGTTAGTAAGATGTATAATTTTAAAAGATAAGGTTGAATAGTTACACATAAGGATGCAATATTT
>JAHEMM010000056.1 GCA_024643655.1 Chitinophagaceae bacterium
CTAATAAAAAAACCCTTCAGTATGAAGGGTTTTTTTGAAAAAAGAATATAATTTATTTTACTTTATCATCAATACTTTTTGGAACTTTTACAATGCCTAAGAGTAATAATAAACCTATTGCGCCAGCAGCAAGGCCTAAGAATAATCCTATACCTGGAGATAATTTAATAAATCCTCCAAATTTATTACCACCTGCTGTTAATATTCTAATTAAATAAATAACAGCTCCGCCAGTCATAGCACCAAATCCTCCAAGAGCTATTTTCTTACCCATTTCGTCATAAGCTTTTGATTTGTCGCCCATGAAGCAGGATGCAGCGACTGCACCAATACCAAGAAGTACCAGTAGTCCCCAACTACCAAAGCCATTTTTTGAGCCAAAGCCACCTAGTGAAAACCAGGGAAGGAGCATAGAAATTAACCCTACACCAGCAAGGATTAGAGAATAAAGTTTTGATTTGTGAAAGCCTAAATTTTCCATAATTAGTTGGTTGAATTTGGTTTAGTACCTACTCGTATGGCTTTTCGGTATTCGCCCCTGATGTTAAGGTTCAGGTTACCATCATGAATAAATTCATAACTAATATAGTACTCTTTTTTAAAAATAAAACAGCTAGGCTATGATTTTTATAAACTGTTTAATAACAGCGGAAGAAATACTACAAAAGGGGGAGAGATTTAAGGAATAAAACCCGTATGTAAAGGCAGGAAGTGATTGTAAAAATCTTCAGGTTTTCCAGGGTTCCTGGGTTTTTCAACCGGATATTGATTAGAACAATTTCCCTGCCTGTACGGGTTTCTTAGTTATGACGAAAAAAAGAGCTCAGATGTAGGGGCGAAAAGGTTTAATAACTTTTCTCTTTTCAACAACATGCCCGCAAGCAGGGCAGAGAGTATTTAATAAAATTTTATACAAATAGAGAGTACCAATAGAGAACGGATTAGGTTATTTCAACCGGGTATTAGATTTTATTAAGCTCCCTGCTGCTTTTTGGGACAGCATTTAATTATGTTTTTTAACGGAATTCAAGTTCTCCTGCTGCAGTTTCTTCATCACCATTAAATACCCGATAGATATATTTTCCACGTTTAAAATTTTTTAAACACTCATGTTCGTTGGCTTTCATTTTCTTATGAAAAGAAAGTGTGCCTTGGATGTCGAAAACAAAAAAATCAAGAATATCTTTATTATTATCCTTTGCTATTACATGCATGTCTCTTTTAATAAAATCAGGATAAATTTTTACTGAACTATTATTACGAGAGGAAAAAATCTTTGTTTTAAATTTCTTTTTAACAGGAATCTTTTCTCCAAACTTATATTCACCAAGACTTATAAATGGTTTGCTCTCTGCAAATGCTGGTTGTGATAAAATAAGGCCTGCGCAAATGCTCAAGACAGGCAATAATCCAAAGCGTTTTTTTTGTGCAATTTTTTTCATGTGGTTCGGTTTTAGGGTGAGTTGTTTTAATACTTTTTAATAATAAACAGGGCATTTTAATTGACGTTTAGCTCTTCCGGTTGGTGAATTAGCTCCATTCAACCTCCAGCCAATTCTGAGAATGCTCGAAAAAAATGCGTCATTGTCTTTTGGGTCACCTCGTTGTTCATTTGTTGATGGATTAGGGCGACTTAAACCAGGATTTACGAGATTCTCTCTATAATATAATTGTCTGGCAATAGCTGCATTTGCAGGATCTAAATATGTATTAAATAAAGCAGGATTAACATACTTAGTACTTACATCATCAATATAATCCGTAAATGTTTTTCGATGCAGTATCTCAAATCCAACATACATACTTTCTGTGAGATAATATTTTACACCACCACCTACTAATAGTTCTTTTTGTGTGAGGGAGTATTCTTTTCTATCAGGATATTCAGCAAAACCCTGGCCTTCCAGACGTAAAGGTTTAAGTTCAACCATTCTTTTATTTCCTCCAGGTTCTATGTATTCAGCTTTTGGGTTAAAATGAAAAATGCCCATGCCTCCTAAAAAATAAGGCCTTATTTTATGTTCAAGTCCACCATATTGTTCAAAGAAAACTGTCGGATAAATTTCTATTGCAGCATAAGCTTCACTAATTTTTGATTCAAATTTTAAGTTTCTTTTTAATCGATATCTTTCTGCACCACCTTTACTTGGTGCTTGAGCGTCATCACCTTTTAAGTGTCCAAGATTAGCTGCTAAACGAATCCCTAACCACTCTGCAGGGTAGAGGTTAAGGTAAATCCCTTTACTTATCTTAGTTAGCGGTAGATCAATATCTTTTACAAAGTCTTTTCCTATTCCTTCACTTCCACCCAGGTCGCCTAAAAAAAACATAGGGCCAATGCCCAGGCCAAATTCTAGCTTGCCATTTGCTGTGCTTATCGATTGGGAATAAGAATTAATTGATAAAATTGAAAAGAATAAAATTAGTACGGATAGCCGCACAGTGTGTACACTTGTTCTCATTGGAATAGGATTTCAGATTTTTCGAATATTGGTTTCTCTCTGCTAAAGTAGATATAGATGTAAGGAGGAAACGAATGTTTGAACCAGTTTTTTAGAAAAGAGGCTCAAAAAAAGTTCAACTACTTAGGAGTTTTACGAAAAAGCCAATTAGGGTTTTATCATTTCAACATGTGGAATGTTGTCTTCAAGATAAGTGTTGCCAGATTTTACAAAGCCCAGCGAAGTGTAAAATTTTTCAAGGTATAGCTGTGCGCCAATTTTAATTGGCTGCTGGCCGAATAAATAATTCGATTTTTCGATAGACTCTTGCATTAATGCTTTTCCAATTCCTGTTCCTCTTACGGCAGGGCTTGTAACTACACGGCCAATGGAGGGTTCTTTATAAGCAATTTCAGGTGGCACAAGACGTGTATAGGCGACGAGTTTGCTGTCTTTTATACCCATAAGGTGATAAGATTTCAGATCTTTATTATCAGCATCCTGGTAAGGACAATTTTGTTCTACAACAAAAACTTCATTTCTTAACTGAATGATAGAATATAATTCATAAGGCGATAATTCCTCAAATTTTTTTAGTATCCAATTTATCTTTTGCATGAAAGTGGCTTAATAGTTATATTTTTCTTTCCAAAGGTTTTTTAAAAATTTCCTTAACTCATCTTCTCTTGAATTCTTTCCCGGTTCATAAAACTTTAATCCGGAAATTTCTTTAGGTAAATACTCTTGAGGTGAAAAATTATTATCATACGTATGCGAATATTCATAATTCTTTCCGTATTCCATCTCTTTCATTAATTTGGTTGGAGCATTTCTGATATGTAAAGGAACTGGCAAATCACCATGTTTTTTTACAATGGATAAAGCGGCGTTTATTGCAGATACAGCTGCATTACTTTTTGGTGAAGAAGCAAGATAGGTTGTACATTGAGATAAGATAATACTTGATTCGGGATAACCAATTTTATTCACAGCTTCAAAACAAGCATTGGCCATAACTAATGCAGTAGGGTTTGCATTACCGATATCTTCGCTGGCAAGAATGACCAATCGTCGGGCTATGAATTTTACATCTTCACCGCCTTCTATCATTCTTGCTAACCAATATATTGCTGCATTGGGGTCACTGCCTCTTATTGATTTAATAAAAGCTGAAATAATATCATAATGCTGCTCACCACTTTTGTCATAAAGTGCTATTCTTTTTTGAGCAACTTCTGTAACTAGTTTATCAGTTATAATAGTTTCAGATTTTTCAGATGAGTCTGTTGCCAATTCCAATAGGTTCAGTATTTTTCTGCCATCACCTCCAGATATATTTATTAAAGCTGAAGTTTCTTTAAGTAGTATCTTTTTTGTTTTTAGAATTTCATCCTTTTCAATTGCATTTTGTAGAAGTGTATTTAATTGGTCTTTGTTTAATGGCTTTAATACATAAACCTGACAACGGCTGAGTAAGGCATTGTTGACTTCGAAAGATGGGTTTTCTGTAGTAGCGCCAATTAACGTAATAATGCCCTTTTCTACTGCTCCTAGTAAAGCATCTTGTTGTCCTTTATTAAATCGATGAATTTCGTCTATAAATAAAATAGATCCTGGTCTTTTTTTAGCTTGCTCAATTACTTCCCGTACATCTTTTACGCCAGCACTAATGGCACTTAATTGAAAAAATGGAACTTTTAATGAATGAGCAATAATATTTGCAATAGTTGTTTTGCCTGTACCCGGTGGTCCCCAGAATATAATTGAAGGTATTTTCCCATTATCAATCGTATTCCGAAGAATACTACCCTTCCCTATAAGATGTTCCTGCCCAATTAATTCATCGATTGAATTTGGACGTATGCGTTCGGCTAAAGGAATATGCGAATTCATGGAATGAAATTACGGTAAAGAAAATAGTATATAGGTAGCCGGATAATTATTCTTTTTTATGTTTATCAGGGAAATATTTTTTTAGTAATTCCTGAAACTTAGTTGTTTCTCTTATTGAATCAAGGTCTCTGTCATTCATGATCATATAATAATCGCCAAAGCCAAGTTGTAGCGATTTTTCCAGGCTTCCTAATGCATTTGTTTTATCTTTTTTTAATGATTTCCAGCATGCATGATGATACCATGTCCACATATCTTCTTGTTTGTAATTCTTTAAAAGATCAAATATGTAATTTATGTTTGCAGTACTATCTATAAAGCCAGGTACTCTTATATAAGCATACATCATAGACACATAAGAAATGTATTGCATATTTACATTGTATACTTTCTTTTTAAATGCATTGAAAGTACTTTCATTATAATTGGTATAAGTTTTTCCAAAATATAATTGCATATTAGTAATGAATCCATCCAACGAAGCAGTCGCATTGTTTGTTGTAAGTAAAAACTGATTTATTGCTTCGCTTATATTGCCTTCTTTTTCTTCTATAACACCCAGATTGAAATGTGCATGAGCAAAAGTGCTGTCATATGATAAAATAGAATTGAAATATTTTCGTGCAGAATCATATTGACCATTTACAAAAAATACATGCCCGATATTATTATCACATAATGCCAAATAACCAGCGTAATTTTCTTTTGCTTTATTGTAATAGTAAATTGCACTATCAGCAATACTTGATTTTGAATAGAGGATGCCTTTCGAAAAGTATCCGGCAAATCTTTCACTTTCAACTGCAATCATTCCATCAATTAATTTAAGGGCTTTGTCTGATTTATTGTTATTTGAATAAATATTGACTAATTGTCCTTTTAAATCTAGATTATCCGGATATTCATTTAATAGGCTTTCAAAAATTATTTCAGCTTTTTCATATTGTTTCAATTTTGAACGGATAAGACCGAGTGACCAGTTTGCATAAAGATTATTTGGCCTGAGATCAAGATATTTCTGAAAAGCATCATCAGCTTTTTCATATTCAAACATAAGATTGTAATTAATACCCATTGCTGCAAATGTATAAGCAGCATTTGATTCAAGCTCAGCCGACTCCTCTAGGTAGTTAATCGCTTTTTGAATAGTTGGGTTCCAACTGATATTATATTCGTTATCGCTTAATCCCCAGGTAAGTGACATTGCATTCATGTATAGTTTTCGGGCTTTTAGATTTCGAAACATGTAATGTTGATCTCCCAATAAACTTAGACAGCTATCCAACTCTGCTGCAGCATAATAACATTCATCTCTTGTGGAATAGCTGGTTTCTCCTTTAAGCAAAGGCCCAACTATATTATTAAATCTTTCGTTTAATGCAGCAGCAAGATTTCTACGCATGGAAACCACTACAGGGTTAGTGCCATATTTTTTTAGAAATAACCTATAGTCATTTAATGAATTGGTGTCTTTTGGCCATATCAGATTTTTTTGTCCAAGATTTTGATTAAAAGAGAAATATATTTTTTTCCCTTCATCATCAAGGGAGTCGATGTATTTTTCTTCACTTCCTTTTGTATTTGCAATAGCAAGTAAAGGATAGTTTTCAGCTTTTTGTTTTTTTAATGCAGCCAGAATTGATGGGTTTACATTTACAAAGGGTTTACTAAGGTCACCGGTAACAACAGGGATTTGTTTTTCCTCACTAAATGTGGCTACCTGATCGGTTATGTATCGTTGCAATTCTGAAAAGCTAACTTTCCCATCGTTATTTTTATCCGCTAATCCTTTTAGTCCTTCTTCTAGTTGTAATGAAAATAAACCTCGTCCGCCGCCCCATTCTCTGCTTTCAAGCGATACCTGATTTGGTTGACAGGAAAGAATTTTATATTCCTTGCCCCAGGATGCTGCCAATGCCGATGCCGTTTGTTGAACTCCTTCTACGCCGCCTTTTAAGTTACCTGAATGACAAGCATCTACGATAAAAATCATCTGGATACCACGTTGTGATAATGGAGAAAGATATCTTTTCAAATCAAGAATTTCCAATACATCATCTTTCATTCCAAAGTAATTACCATGGGGACTATTATATAATAACAAGAGTCCGTTTTCAATTTGAGTCAGATCTTCCATATCACCATGGCCGGCAAAAAAGAAATAAACCCGATCGCCTTGTTTTGCTTTTCTGGCGATGATTGAAATAGCATCTGCCACATTATTTCTGTTTGCCTTTTCATTCAGAAAAGTTTCGATATTAGATTTTGGGACATTCCCTCCAGCTTCACTTAACAAAAAGGCTTCAAATGCTTCAGCATCTTTGTGTGCATATTGAAGTGAGGGGACTAATTTATATTCACTAATGCCGATGATAATTGCATAGGTATTGCCCTTTACTACAGTTGGATCAATTGTTGACCCACTACTGATTCTGTCATTTTGGGCTAATAAATTTGTTGAAAATATTAATGAAGTAGCGATTAAGAGTAATTGTCGAAGTAACATGATGCTTTTGGATATTTAATGTACAGATAGCTAAATTACAGCATTATTATTTTGATTTTAATAGTTAAGTTAGTTGTGTTATAAGTATTAATATTCATATAATCTGTTGCATATCAAACGTTAAATTACAATTTTCTCAAATATTATTTCTTAATTAAAATTATATTGGTTTATCTTTTTTTTAAAATTCATAATATGAAGTATCTTAATATCAATTGAATAATTCAATAGTTCCAATACAGTTTCAAATTTGGGACATATTTTTTAACCTTAATTAAAATGTCATGAAAAAAGGAAAGCTTTTTAACTTAATAAAAGCACTAACTGGCGTTTCATTTTTATTATCTGCTTTTACATTAGTAGCTCAAAAACCCATTATAAAAACTAAGTCGCCAATTAAAACAATCAAGAGTGCCATTAGTCCAGATGAATTATTTTTAAAGCAAGGAACTTTTATAATTCGTAATGCAGATGACTATAGATACTTAACAGTAAAAGATATAACGCCAAGAGATCAATCTATTGTTTATATCTGGCAATTTGTGGAAAGAGTAAATCAGCAACAAGGTTGGACATTTATTCCTGTTTCGAATGGCTATTATAAAATAAGGTCTTCTTCAGGCTATTTCCTATCCCAAAAAAGACTACTAGCGCCAACTGTTGAAACTGCAATGAATGATGATAGCCAATTATGGCTATTAAAGTTCACAAATGACGGTTATTATAATATTATTTCTAAAACAAATCGTTATCTGGGTGTTACTGATTCAAGGGAAAGGGATGGAGGATTAGTAGGATTCTCAGGTACTACTAATAACTATAAATTTAAATGGCATTTAATAAAATGGACTCAAGATGAACGAAAAACTACTCCGTTTAATCCATCAACAATGGGATTTAGGTTTGAAAACAGATTCAGAGGAGTAGATGGTAGTTATAGATATAGTGGTTTATGCGGAGGGATGGTTTATTCATCCTTAGATTATTACAATGCTAAAAAAGCAATACCAACACAAACCTATAAGCCTGCGAATAGAACACCTTTACAATCATATATTTTTGGCAGACAAAATAATTCTTCAATTGAATCAAACCTTGACAAGTGGATTGAATTAAGAGCTGATGCACTAGGAGTAAGAGATTCAGAATTTTTTGAATGGGGGCTTAGAGCCTATAGCGGAGGCAGGTTAGAAGAATTAAGAAATGTTATTAATACAAATAAACCAGTGCCTCTTGGATTATATGCGGGAAGATCAAAAGGGCTGGATGGTTATGAATCAGGGGATCACCAAGTATTAGCAATTGGTTATGCATTGGGTAGATATACAGGAAATATGCAAGGTCATAAGGGTGATATGAAGATATTTATATATAATCCTAACAATCCAAATAAAACAATGACACTGGTACCTGATTTAAAAAATAAATGCTTTTTAGAAGTGGAGTCTGGAATTTGTTGGAGAACATATTTTGTTGATAGTAAATACAGCCCACATTCCCCTCCCAATATTTCAGACCTTGCAGCCAACGAGCCAGATGGTAGTATTAGACATATTTATGCAACATTTGTTACAGGAAGTGATGATCTAAGAGGTGGAAATGATAATGTGCATCTTACCATCAATTATAAAGATGGAAGCAGCCAGACTTTTAATAACGTTAATGGAAAAGCGAGGTGGGTGGATAATAATGATGAAACCGTTCCACTAACTCTTAATAGAGCGGTTCGTAAGACAGATATTCAAAGCTTTAAAATAACAACTACGTTTGGAGGTGGCATTGGTGGAGATAATTGGAATCTAAACAAATTTTATGTAACTAATGGAGGCGATTTTACAATTGTTTGTGCAAATTGTAAGGAAGGTGACAGAATGCCAATGGTTAGATTCACTGGCGATAAGAAGGAACATACAGTATTAATAAACTAATAATAAAATCCCCAAAAGCCATTGTAGGCTTTTGGGGATTTTTAAATAATTAATAAAGTCTTTATCCCATATTATGAAACACTTTCTGCACATCTTCATCCTGCTCTAACCGGTCAATTAACTTACTTACATCTTCAGCTTGTTCATCAGTCAGTGGAACAGTTATTGTTGGAAGCCATTCTAATTCTGCACTGATTGGATTAAGTTTTCGTTCTTCCAAAGCGCTTTGCATATTGCCAAAATCTGTAAAGCCACAACGAATCACTAAAATATCTTCACCATTTTCGCCAGTGCCTTCACCTAATTCCTGTAATCCAAAATCAATTAGTTCCAATTCCAGTTCTTCTGCATTCAATCCTTCAGGATTTAATTTAAAAACACCGAGTTTATTGAACTGAAAAGAAACACTGCCACTATTCCCCATTGAACCATGACCTTTTGTAAAATGCGATTTTACATTGGCTACCGTTCTTACATGATTATCGGTTGCAGTTTCTACTAATATAGCAACTCCATGCGGTGCATAACCTTCATATAAAATTTCATCATAGTTAACTAATTCTTTTCCCTGTGCTCTTTTAATGGCAGCTTCCACACGGTCTTTTGGCATGCCAACACTTCTTGCATTTTGAAAACAACGGCGCAGTGCAGCATTATCTTTTGGATCTGAGCCACCGGCTTTAACAGCAATAATAATTTCTTTACCGATACGGGTAAAGTTTTTCGCCATCTTATCCCATCGGGCAAACATTGATGATTTTCTAACTTCAAAAATTCTTCCCATTGTATTATAAATTGGGTATGTGTTAATTTGTTTATTAAGTCCTTGCCCTCAGAAGCATATTGCAAGGGTGGATGCAAATTTAAGGCAATAGGGGTAAATGAAAAACCGTCTCATTCAAGACGAGACGGTTTTTCATTTATAGATATTAACTAATTAAATCATTGGAGGTATATCCTCAGGAATTTCATGTTTATCATCTGGTGGATATTTATCTGGGTTTCTCATTTTGCTATTACTCTTTCCGTAGACAAAATAAATTATAAATCCTATGGCTAACCATATTGCCAAACGTAGCCAGCTTTCAATTGGTAAAGCATACATTAAATAAACGCAAACTAGTATTCCCATAATTGGCACAAATGGAACTAAAGGTGTTCTGAATGATCTTTTCAAATCCGGCATTTTTTTACGCATTACCATAACACCAATACAAACTAAAACAAATGCAAATAATGTTCCAATACTTACCATATGTCCAAGATCAGATATAGGAACAAATCCTGCGAAAATGCTCACAAACACCATAAAGAACATATTTGTTTTAAATGGAGTTCTGAATTTTTTATGGATTTGCCCAAAGAATTTTGGAAGTAAACCATCTTTACTCATTGAGTAGAATACTCTACTTTGTCCAAGAAGCATGACAAGCATTACTGAAGTATATCCTGCAAGAATTGCTATGATCAACGCAGTTTGTAAAAAGTCATATCCAGTTACAGCAAAAGCTGTAGCAGCAGGTTTTGCATCGCCGGCAAATTCTTTGTAATTAACAAGACCGGTCATTACATGGGCAAAGAGTATATATAATATTGTACATACGACCAGCGAACCTAAAATGCCTATTGGCATTCCTTTCTTAGGGTTTTTTGCTTCTTGAGCAGCCGTCGAGACTGCGTCAAAACCAATAAATGCAAAGAATACAACTGCGGCTCCTGTGGCGATACCTGTCCAACCGAAATTCTCAAATTTTCCAGTATTTGCAGGTATATATGGATCATAATTTGCAGGATCTATATGACTCCAGCCAAGTAGAATAAACATGATAACAACAAAAACTTTAACTACAACTAAAATGTTGTTGATTCTTGACGATTCCTGAGTTCCTCGTATAAGAATAGCGGACAATAAAACAACAATAAAAATTGCAGGTAAATTCAAAATTCCACTTTCGTAAATTGTGCCGTCACTCAGGGAAACTGATTCCCACGGCGAACTTACCAGCATCTTTGGTAAATGAATGCCAAAACTTGAAAGTAATTCGAGTAAATATCTCGACCAACTAACTGCAACAGTTGCAGCACCAACTGCATACTCCAATACCAGATCCCATCCAATAATCCAGGCAATGAATTCGCCCATAGTCGCATAAGAATAAGTGTAGGCACTTCCGGCAACAGGTATCATTGAGGCAAACTCTGCATAACATAATCCTGCAAAAGCACAACCTACTGCTGCTAATATAAATGAGATAGTAACTGCTGGTCCTGCATTTTCAGCGGCTGCAATTCCAGTAAGTGAAAATAGACCTGCTCCAATGATGGCACCAATACCCAAGGCCAGTAAGGATCTGGAACTCAAGGTCCTTTTTAATGTATGCTCTCCGGTTTCTTCTGCTTCTTTTGTTAACGAAGCCATTGACTTTCTAATAAATAAACTCATAATCAGTTTTTAGTTTTTGAAAGATCTACTTTTTTATTTTTGATTCTTTAATTGCTTTCATGTATCGGCTCATTTCTCCCTTAACTTTAGGGAATAAGAATAGTAAACCTATCATGTTGGGGAATACCATTGCTAAAATCATTGCATCGGAGAAATCTGTAACAGCTGATAATGAAATGGAAGCTCCAATCACTACAAAAACCAGAAATAACATTTTATAAGTTATATCGGCAACTTTACCTCTTCCAAAAAGATATTTCCATGCTTGCAAGCCATAATACGACCAACTGATCATGGTAGAGAATGCAAATAGCACAATAGCAACAGTAAGTACATATGAGAAATGTGGAATCACATCATTATAGGCCAAGGTTGTTAAATCCACGCCGCTTGCAGTGGCGCCTGTTGATTCTAAAATTACTGAACCTTTACCATCGCCTCCATAAGGGAACATAATTCCTTCTCTGTTAAAAATGATGATAACTAATGCAGTCATAGTGCAAATCACGACTGTATCAATAAATGGTTCAAGCAATGCTACCACACCTTCCGAAGCAGGATATTTTGTTTTTACTGCAGAGTGAGCAATAGATGCTGAACCGGCACCAGCTTCGTTAGAAAAAGCAGCCCTTTTAAAACCAACAATTAATACACCCATTAATCCTCCTAAACCAGCTCTCGGATTAAAGGCTTCATTAAATATCATCCCAAAAGCATCATCAATAAAACTGAAATGTGCAAAGATGATGATTAAGGAAGCAACTACATATATTATTGCCATAAAAGGAACAATCTTCTCTGTAACTTTTGCAATTGATTTGATGCCACCAATTATTACAATTCCGGTTATGATTGCAAGTATAATTCCAATAATAAATCCGGCAGAAGCACCTTGCATACCTGTCATGGCTACAATCTGTTGTGCAGCCTGGTTACTTTGAAATGCATTTCCACCCCCAAAAGAACCACCTACGCATAAAATTGCAAATAAAATGGCAAGTACTTTTCCAATCCCTGCCATTTTAATATCCTTAAAACCTTTTGTTAAGTAATACATTGGTCCACCATATACAACACCATTTTTATCTATATCACGGTATTTAACTCCCAACGTACATTCTACAAATTTACTACTCATACCAAGTAATCCGCAAACGATCATCCAAAAAGTAGCACCCGGACCTCCAATAGCTATAGCTATAGCTACCCCTGCAATATTACCTAAACCTACTGTGCCAGATACGGCTGTTGCCAATGCCTGAAAGTGATTCACTTCTCCATCTTTTGATTCATCTTTTATAGTATCTACAATATCGCCATCAACTACATTCAGATTCTTAGGAGTTACTTCATCTGCATTTTTTTCAATATCATCATGTTTGCCCCGTACAACTTGAATTGCTAAGCCAAAACGACGGATGTTGACAAATCCAAAATAAATAGTAAAAAATAATGCACCGCAAACTAAGAGTATAACAACTATCGGGACCTGAATGCCGCCAATATTTACAGCATAAAAAACGATACTACTCCAGGCATCTGTAATTGGCTGGAAACCTTCATTGATTCTTTGGTCAAGTCCTTTGCTTTTTTCTGGAATATCCTGGGCAAAAGTAAAAAGTGGTAGTACAAAAAGCCCAACAAGAGCAAGTACTTTACGAGCAAATTTTGTCATTGGTTTTGTTTGTTTGTTTGAAGCGTTTAAGTTATCTACTTATTTTAATTTACAGCAATAAACTTTCGTTTATTTTCAAAATAATATATTGACGGTTAAAATTATTTACAATAATTCCACAATTAAGGATAAACAATAGTCCGAAGTCCAATTACACAGTAAAAAGTCATATTTTCCCGATATTATTGTCCTGCTTTTTTTTCTGAAACAAAAATCATTTGTATGAAGAAAATTCCTTTATATGTAAAGATTATTGGTGGTATGTTGCTCGGTATTCTCTTTGCAGTTGCCGCAATTCAATTTGATGGAGGTGTAAAGTTTACGAAAGACTGGATAAAGCCATTCGGAAACATGTTTATCAATTTATTGAAATTGATAGCTGTCCCTTTAATTCTGGCGTCATTAGTCAAGGGAGTTTCTGATCTTAAGGATATCTCTAAGCTATCAAAGATGGGTTTAAGGGCCATTACATTCTATTTGTTTACAACCATATTTGCCGTTTCTCTTGGATTGGCAGCTGTAAATCTTGTAAAGCCGGGTAAATCTATTACGGAGGAAACAAGAAATTCGATGTTGACTACTTATGGCGAACAGGCGAATGAAAAACAAACTGAAGCCCATAAACAAAAAGATTCCGGCCCTTTAAAAGCATTAGAGGATATTATCCCTGAAAATATTATTGCAGCTACTTCCTCAAATAAAATGATGTTGCAGGTCATTTTCTTTGCCTTGTTTTTAGGTATTGCTATGATTACATTACCTGAAAAAAAAATATTACCATTTAAAGATTTTTTTGACAGCTTTAATGAGATCATCTTACGAATGATTGACATAATTATGAAAGGGGCACCTTTTGGTGTATTTGCTTTAATGGCTGCATTAGTTGCAGAGTCTCCAAGCATGGATATTTTCAAAGCGTTAGGTGCTTATGCGCTTACTGTTATCGCTGGCCTCCTCTTCTTAATATTTATTTTTTATCCCACACTCCTTTTTTTATTTACAAAAAGAGATCCGAGAAAATTTCTCAAACAAATTGCCCCGGCACAGCTTTTAGCCTTCTCAACCAGTTCAAGTGCCGCTACCTTACCAGTAACAATGGATGTGGTAGAGAATAGAGTAGGAGTAGATAATGAAGTAACCAGTTTTGTTTTGCCAATTGGCGCTACCGTTAATATGGATGGTACAAGTTTGTATCAGGCAGTGGCTGCTGTTTTTATTGCACAGGCATTTGGTATGGATCTTTCACTAATGGCGCAACTTGGCATTATTGTGACAGCAACGTTGGCTTCTATTGGCTCTGCTGCTGTGCCAAGTGCAGGTATGGTGATGTTGGTAATTGTATTGGCACAAGCGGGTATTCCAGAAGCAGGATTAGCTTTGATCTTTGCTATAGACAGGCCATTAGATATGGTTCGTACAGTTGCAAATGTTACAAGTGATTGTACTGTTTCTACAATAATTGCAAAATCAATAGGAAAATTGGAAAACCCAAAAGAATAACTAACAGATGGGATTTTATTGTATAGGTATGAAACATTAGCTTTGACGACATTTAAGATTGTTTATGAACAAACGTTTTGCTGGTATACTTGCGCTAAGTTCGTTTACCCTTGTAGCCCTTTTACATTTCCTGCATTATAATAATTGGGTCAGTTTTGACCCTGTTTTATTACAAGCAATCCGATGGTTATTCATTGGTACTTTACTGGTTTATAGCTGGTATAAAAAATCGTTGACTACATGGATTTTAGTTGCGATGGTTATAGGTGTGGAAATAGGACTCGATTTCAGAGAGTTTGCTCCCAATCTTCAGTTTCTTAGTAAAATATTTTTACGGATGGTGAAAACCATTGTTGCCCCCTTATTATTTGCAACATTGGTAGTCGGCATTGCCAGTCATTCCAATCTGAAGCAAGTTGGACGGATGGGTTGGAAATCCTTATTATATTTTGAAGTCGTTACCACAATTGCATTACTGATTGGATTGGTTTTTATTAATTTAACAAAAGCCGGTGTTGGAATACAGGTTCCGGAAAATTTATTAAAGGAATTGCCTGCGGTTACACCAAAGGGATGGCAAGATCATATCATTGATATATTTCCGGAGAATATAGTCAAATCAATCTTTGAGGGAAACGTGTTGCCAATCGTAGTTTTCAGTGTCATTTTCGGAATTGGAATGGCTATGCTAAGTGAAAAAAAGAAAAAACCAATGTTGGAGTTTTCTGAAAGTCTGGCCGAAACGATGTTCAAGTTTACGAATATTGTAATGTATTTCGCACCATTTGGAGTAGGAGCAGCAATTGCAGTTACAGTAGGGCATCTTGGTATTGACATCTTAAAAAATCTTGCGTTGCTGTTGATAACTTTATATCTTGCTTTGATCACTTTTGTTTTACTCGTATTACTTCCTATTGCATTATTTATTGCTAAAATACCGGTTAAGAAATTTATACAGGCCATTAAAGAGCCGGTTTCCATTGCATTTGCTACCACAAGCTCAGATTCAGCATTGCCAAAAGCATTAGAGAATATGGAAAAATTTGGGGTGCCAAGAAAGATCGTTTCGTTTGTAATACCAACAGGTTATACATTCAATCTGGATGGAACGACATTATATCTTTCTTTAGCATCAATTTTTGTGGCACAAGCAGCAGGCATGGATTTATCTTTTGGTTATCAGATAATGATTGGTTTGTCATTAATGCTGACGAGCAAAGGTGTTGCAGCAGTTCCGAGGGCATCATTAGTTATACTTATTGCTACAGCAAGTACGTTTAATTTTCCTATCTGGCCCATTATGGCAATATATGGCATAGATGAATTAATGGATATGGCAAGAACTTCTGTAAATGTTATTGGAAATACGTTGGCAAGTTGTGTTATAGCAAGATGGGAGGGGGAGTTTGATGATGAAAAAGCATTTGCCTTTTCAGAAGCAGAAGCCGACGCAATCAGGGATGAAAATTCAACATTTTAATTTTACTTTTCATGTACACTATTTTATTAGACAGTTTTCATTGGACAAATTTATTACAGCCACAGTTTTATATTGAGAATGGAGGTCTCTGGTTATTACTGTTTGTGGTATTTGCAGAAACAGGATTGTTTGTAGGGTTTTTTCTTCCGGGAGATTCCTTATTATTTGTTGCAGGAATATTTGCTCATAAAATAACAAAAGCAAGCGGTGAAGTGATACCTGGTCTTGCTCACCAGTTTCATAAATTAATTGGGTTGGGAAATTTGCAAAATGAATGGGTTGATTTATTAACATTAGTTGGATTGATCTCACTGGCTGGTATTGCCGGTAATGCAGTCGGCTATTGGACAGGGAGAAAAGTTGGACCTGCTATGTATAACTGGAGAGACCGATTTTTATTTAAGAAAAAATATTTGCATCAGGCACATGATTTTTTTGAAAAGCATGGTGGTCTCGCAATAATTGGAGCCAGATTTTTACCATTTATAAGGACATTTGTTCCGATAGTTGCAGGTATTGTACAAATGGATAGAAAGAAATTTCATTTCTTTAATGTAGCAGGTTGTATAGCCTGGGTTTTTTCAATGATTTTTGCCGGTTACTTTTTGCAAAAATGGATTTTAGCTGAATTTGGGTTTGATCTGAAAGAACATTTGGAAATAATTGTATTAGCAATTGTATTGGTGACTACAGCACCCGTACTTATTAAAGTTTTTTCTTCAAGAAATAAAAGGAACGATAAAAACGATACTATCTCATCAGGATCAATTCAATAATCTGTATGAGTACTAAACATTATGGTATTTTTTCTATTACTGTATTAGTAGCCGCACTAGGTTACTTTGTAGATATTTATGACCTTTTATTATTTGCAATCATCCGTGTTGAAAGTTTGCATTCACTAGGACTTACTCCAGAGCAAATAAAAATTGACGGCGAGTCCATTTTGCAATGGCAAATGATTGGTTTATTATTAGGCGGTATTATTGCAGGTGTTATTGCTGATAAAAAAGGCAGACTTAGCGTATTATTCGGATCAATACTTTTTTATTCACTGGCAAATATTGCCAATGGAATGGTAACGAATGTGGAACAGTATAAAGTTATACGATTCCTTGCAGGATTAGGATTAGCTGGAGAATTAGGTGTCGGTATCACATTGGTGGCTGAATTAATAGCAAAAGAAAAAAGAGGAGTGGCAACTTCTATGGTCGCAGGAATTGGATTGACGGGAGCTGTTGTCGCCTTTATCATGAAAAATAATTTTGATTGGAGAACTTGCTATTTTATAGGTGGTGGATTAGGGTTACTGCTTTTAGTTCTCAGGGTCTCCGTATTTGAATCAGGTATGTTCAAAGAAGTGAAAAAGCAGAAAGTTAAATTAGGGAACTTCTTTATGCTGTTCACTACTAAAGAAAGGTTTAAAAGATATATGACGAGTATCCTTATTGGTTTACCAACCTGGTTTGTGATTGGTGTCTTGGTTGCATTTTCAAATGATTTTGGGAAAGCAATGGGTATTCAGGAAAAAATTGATCCAGGAAAGTCTATCATGTATGCATATGTTGCCATATCAATAGGCGATATTTTAATTGGTTTTATCAGTCAATGGTTGAAGAGCAGAAAGAAAGCACTATTCCTGTTTTATTTTATAACTACCATTTTTGTGGTTTTGTTTTTTACAGTGCAATGGAATGGATCTGCCGCCAGAATGTATTGGATTTGTGCGGGTATGGGATTTGGCACTGGTTTCTGGGCTATATTTATAACAATGGGAGCAGAACAGTTTGGTACCAATTTAAGAGCAACTGCAGCTACCACAATTCCGAATATGGTGCGTGGAATGTTAGCCATCTTAATACTACCGCTGTTTCAATGGCTACGCAATATTGAAGGTATAGGTTATGTAAATGGTGGAATCTATACTGGAATAATAATTATGGTCATAACAATTGTAGCCGCCCTTATGACAAAGGAAACTTTTAATAAAGACCTGAACTTTGTTGAAGAATAACGCATATGAAAATACTTGTCATACGTTTTTCATCTATTGGTGATATTGTACTTGCAAGTCCGGTACTTCGTTGCATAAAAAAACAAATACCTGACGTTGAGCTTCATTTTCTTTCGAAGCTATCTTTTAAGATGGTTACGGCAGCGAATCCTTATGTAGATAAATTCTTTTATTACGATAAAAGCCTCGATACAGTAATTGAATCGCTACGTGTAGAAGACTATGACTACGTAATTGATCTCCAAAATAACATTCGCAGTAATCGTATTCGGCGTGCAATAAAAAGACCATCTTACATTATAAATAAACTTTCCTTACAGAAATTTATACTTACAAAATTGCGAATAAATGTGATGCCTAAAACGCATATTACCCAACGAAGTTTGCAGGCTGTTGCAAAATTGGGTGTAAAAGATGATGGTGGTGGGCTTGATTATTTTATACCAGCTGAAGATGTTGTAAAAGATAGTGAATTACCTGCTTCGCATCTGTTTGGATATATTGCTATTGTTATCGGTGCATCTTACTTTACAAAAAAACTGCCGGTACATAAATTGCAACAACTATGTAAAGCAATTGATTATCCGATTATATTAATTGGAGGAAATGAAGACCAAGAAGCTGGTAAAGCAATTGCTTCAATTGATACATACAAGATATATAATGCCTGTGGAAAATTTAATCTAAATGAATCCGCAGATTTAGTTCGAAGATCAAAATTGGTAATCTCTCATGATACAGGATTGCAATACATAGCCTGTGCCTTCAATAAACAAGTGTTAGCAATCTGGGG
>JAHEMM010000057.1 GCA_024643655.1 Chitinophagaceae bacterium
TGGAAGAGAATAAAGAAATCGTATCATTTCAAAGCTCTTGGTATTACCCTTTGCAGTTGGAAAGGGAAAATTTAGATCCTGTCATACGTACAAGTAGGTTTGCCAATACAAAAGACCGTTCACTTATTTGTACCGGCAATGTGCCACAGGGGTCACAAATCAAGTTTTCGTTACCGCCAGATTTTGATGCAATAGAAAAAGTAGTAGAAGAATGCCGGGAATTTAAATCGGAATCTCAAACGGAGGCAGATGCTTTAATCATGTTTTCTTGTGTAAGCCGGCATCTATCCTTTGGCGTATTAATAAAAGAAGAAATTGAACAGGTGCAACAGATCTGGGATGCACCTATGGCTGGGTTTTTTACTTATGGCGAATTTGGGAAATCAAAAGGGGGTAAACATGAATTTCACAATAATACCTGTTGTGTAGTGACTTTAAAAGAAAAATGAAAAATTAAAATAAAGTATGAAAGCAAAATCAATCAAAGGAAAATCGACAGAAGAAATTCAATCGGCATTTGAGCAAAGCATGGCCGATGGTTTTAAACCCACCCTGGCCATTTGTTTTATTTCAAAAAGCCTGGACCGGATTGCCATCAGTAATCTATTGGATGCAGAAGGGGTCAGCATCTTTGGTTGCACTACCAATGGAGAGTTTATTGATGAAGAACCCGAAAAAGAATCCGCAGCCATCCTTTTACTCGACATGAATAAAGATCATTTTCAAATCTATTTTGACGAATATCCGGAAAAGAATTACCGTGAAGTTGCAAAAGGAATCGCTCAAAAAGCCAAAGCAAATTACGCCGTACCTGCTTTTTTAATTGGAATAAGTGATGCCTCATCCGATGGTGAAGAAATACTTCGTGGAATTGAAGAAGTTGCGGGATCAGCCGTAAATGCTTTTGGTGGCGGCGCAGGCGATGATTATGCATTTTCAGAGACATTTGTATTTACCAATGGTAAAGACAGTAGCAATGCCATGGTATGTATAGCTGTTGATGAAGAATATATACAAATAAAAGGAATTGCTACCTGTGGATGGAGGGCAGTAGGTACCGATAAACTGGTAACAAAAAGTGAAGGCAACCATGTTTACACGGTAGATAACCTTCCGGTGCTTGATCTTACTGCCAAATATGGCGGTATTGAAAATGTAACACCGGAAAATAATAGTTTACTCATAGAAATTGCTGCCAACTTCCCATTGCAGTTACAGCGGGAAAAAGGCGACCCGATCATGAGGCCAGGCCTGATGGTGGATTGGAACGACCGTTCCTTTTATACCAGTGGTACGGTACCGCAGGGATCAAAAGTCCGATTCTCACTCCCGCCTGATTTTGACGTGATGGAAAAAGTAATTAAGGGTGTAGAGAATCTAAAAGCAACTGCAATGCCAGAAGCTGATGCATTGGTGGTATTCAGTTGTGCAGGGAGGATACTTTCACTTGGACCACTAATGAACCAGGAATTGGAAGGAATAAAAAATGTTTGGAATGTACCCATGGCGGGAATGTTTTCCAATGCAGAATTAGGAAGGGCTACCGGTGGTAATTTAGAAATGCATAATCTAACAACCTGTACTATTGCATTGAAAGAAAAATAAAATATAAACGGCAGAGAACAAGAGAAGCAGTGACTCGCTACTCTGCGCAAACTCTTTTAACTCTTCTTCTCTGCGGTAAAAAAAAAATAAATGAACCAGCTACTGCAAACTATTCTTGACTTTATTCAGCAAAACGAAAAAATAACTGCTGAAGAAAAAGAAATGCTTTTAAAAGCTGTAAAAAAAGTAGACAGCGATTTAACCATTTCTGAATTTAAATTGGAACGTACTGAGAAAGTAAAACGTACAACCGCCATTTTGCTTGAAGAAACTATTGAAGAACTGGAGCAAAAAAGAAAAGCCATTGAAGAAACGAATGTTGCCTTGCAAAATTCACTGGAAGAATTAAAATCAGCCCAAACACAATTAATTCAATCAGAAAAGATGGCCAGCCTTGGAGAGCTCACTGCTGGTATAGCACATGAAATTCAAAATCCATTAAATTTCGTTAACAATTTTTCAGATGTAAGTACTGAATTGGTAGATGAAATGAATGAAGAAATTGACAAAGGAAATTTAGATGATGCAAAACAGATTGCGGAAGACCTGAAACAAAATCTGGTTAAAATAAATCATCATGGCAAACGGGCGGGTGATATTGTAAAAGGCATGTTGCAACACAGCCGTACCAGCAGCGGACAAAAAGAACTCACAGATATTAATGAGCTGGCCGATGAATATTTCCGTTTAGCATATCATGGCTTACGGGCAAAAGATAAAAACTTTAATGCTGCCATGAAAACAGATTATGATATAAGTATTGGGTTGATAAAGATTATACCACAGGATATTGGCAGGGTAGTTTTAAATCTGATCACCAATGCATTTTATGTAGTTAATGAAAAAAAGAAATTGAATATTACCGGGTACGAACCTGTGGTAACAGTAACTACAAAACAACATGCCGGCCACATTGAGGTGTGCGTAAAAGATAATGGCAATGGAATTCCCGAAAAAGTATTAGAAAAAATATTTCAACCATTCTTTACAACCAAACCAACAGGGCAGGGCACTGGGTTGGGATTGAGTTTAAGTTATGATATAATTAAAGCACATGGTGGGGAATTGAAAGTGGAGACGAAAGCAAATGAAGGCTTGCCTGTAGGAGAGACTGGAAGCACATTCAAAATATTATTGCCGTTTAATTAATAAATGAACACATGAAAATTTTATTAACGCTAACTCTTTTTTTTTCTACCCAGCTCCAACTCTTTTCTCAAGAAGACAAAGCAGATATAAATGTTCCGGGGTATGATCTGTTTTTAGCAGATAGTTTGCGTTCAATGATAGATCGAACGGACAATGATTCCGTAAAAGCCTTCAACATGATACTGCTTTCCTGGGCAATTGAAGGGGAGAGAGCAGATAGTGCACTGATTATTGCTAAACAAGCATTCGAATTATCAAAAAGAAAGAACTTGAAATTCCTGCAGGTCCGTGCATTGAGGACCATGGGGTATCATCAAAAGTCGATGGGTGATTATGCTGAATCATTACAATCTTTTTTACAGGCACTTGAAATATTAGGATATCCTTCAGTTGAAAACAGTAACGGTATCCCTGATGCTGATGGATCTGATTCGGACCAGCAGCGTTTGGGTGCATATGCAGAGGTCCAAAGATTTATGGGCCATTTACTTGGAGCTGTAGGCAATAGATCGGAGGCGATGATCAAATATAGAATAGCGTTGCGGATACATGAAGCGATGAAAGAGGAACGCTTAATTGCAAATACATCCTTTAATATAGCAGAAGTTTACCTGGCGACCAATCACCTTGATTCAGCCATATTACTTGCAGAAAGTAGCTTAGGATATTACGAAAAGCAAAATGTAGCCTTCTATGTAAAAACATACCTTGGTGAAATTTATAATATTATAGGTGAGGCCAATTTTTTAAGTAAAAAATATCAGTTGGCAGAAGAGGCCTTCCTGAAAGCAGAAAAGTCTAACATTCAATATAAGAATCTAAGAAAATTATTTGAAACACAATTATCTCTTTCAGCGCTATACAATGAAAAACAGGAGTATGAATCCAGTTTACTATATGCAAAAAAAGCCCGGGCTACCGCCATGGATGTAGGATTGAAAAGTTCTATTGCTCAAAGCTATGCTGCACTGGCTACATCCTACCAGGCACTCAACATGCAGGACAGCGGATACTATTATCTAAAACTTGCTGCTCCATTAACAGACAGCCTTAATAAAGTGGAGAAGAGCAATTTAATACGATTTCAAAACATATTATTTACAGAAAATCAAAATTTACAGAGAAAAGAACAGGAAAAAACGGCTGCCCAGAACCGGAATCGAATTATGTTGCTTTTGGGTACCCTGGGATTTATACTATTTATTGCAGGATTGCTTTATCGTAATAGCCGGCAAAAGCAGAAAGCTAATAAAGTATTAGAAACAACAGTTGCCAATCTCAAATCCACCCAATCCCAACTCATTCAATCCGAAAAAATGGCCAGCCTTGGTGAGCTCACCGCAGGGATTGCACATGAAATTCAAAACCCGTTGAACTTTGTAAATAATTTTTCTGAAGTAAACAGCGAATTGATACAAGAGCAAAAAGATGAATTGGTAAAAGGAAATATAAAAGAGGCAATAATACTTGCCAATGAGATTTCAGAAAATGAGGAAAAAATAGTTCATCATGGAAAAAGAGCTGATGCCATTGTAAAAGGTATGCTGCAACACTCAAGAAGCAGCAACGGAGTAAAAGAACCAACTGATTTAAATGCTTTGTGTGATGAATATTTACGGTTAAGTTATCATGGACTTAGAGCAAAAGACAAATCTTTTAATGCAACAATGAAAACAGATTTTGATAATTCCATTGGCAACATCAATATAATACCACAGGATATTGGCAGAGTTATTTTGAATTTAATTAACAATGCTTTTTATGTAGTGGATGAAAAGAAAAAACAAAGTGCAGAAGCCTGCCTGCCGGACGGGCAGGGATACGAACCAACTGTTTCAGTAAGTACAAAAAAAACCAGCGATAAAGTAGAGATAAAAGTTACAGACAACGGCAATGGCATTCCCCAAAAAATACTCGATAAGATTTTTCAACCCTTCTTTACAACCAAACCAACAGGACAAGGAACCGGACTAGGATTGAGTTTGAGTTACGATATTATAAAAGCACATAGTGGTAAGTTGATGGTAGAAACAAAAGAGGGAGAAGGCTCAGCATTCACCATTCAATTACCGATATAAATAAACCAATGATAAAAAAACTCAAATTCACCATCCTCCTCGCTTTAACAGCAAGCATCGCCTTTGCCCAGCCGAATAAAATCCGTTTTGAGACATACAATGTGGCCGAAGGGCTGCCCGAAGAATTTGTAAGAGGCCTTGTGCAGGATAACAAAGGGTTTATCTGGTTCGGCACTCAAAACGGCCTGGTAAAATACGATGGCTACCAATTTAAAGTGTACAGTGTGGCTGCCGCGAAAACAGATACCACCAGTTTGCAATTAAGAAACCTGGGCGGCGGACTTTTAATTGCAAGGGACGGCAAATTATGGATAGGTGAATCCCCGGGATCCGGCGGCATTGCTTCTTTTGACCCTATCACCGAAAAATTCCGGAACTATCAGAACCCCGAAAATACGATTCAACCCAACTCGGGCAGTGTCCTCTTGTTTGAAGATGAAAAGGGAAATATCTGGTTCAAGCATGGTTTCAACAAGATTGTATTTAGCGGACAGTTTATCACCTGCCGCCTAAACCCAACAACCGGCAAAATAAAAGCGTACCCGCTTGGTGACATAAATGAAGGAAATGTCTATTTGAGCAAGGCAGGTACCGTTGAATCATCCAATACCGTCTGGTTGCTCGACGACAAGAGCAATTTCCATAAGTGGAACAGGCAAAAAGACAGTTTTGAAATGATCATTCCCGCAGGAAAAACACTTTCCCCAGGCATAACCGATACCCTTTTAGCGCTTAATAAAGGCAGTGGAAACAGATTATACCTTTCGGGCAGACATGGCCTCTATATATTTGATTCAGAAACACAAAAAATAATAAAAAGCTATGTGCACAGCAGCGGTGATGCCAACAGCATAGCAGATTCCCTGGGAAGAACCATTGAGGAAGATCTAAATGGGCATATCTGGATAACACATAGCGGCGACAAACTCTCATTGATTGATCCGGCAACGGATAAGATCCAAACCTATAGTTATGGCAGCGGCCCGCTTTATTATAAAAAAGGATCACAGAAAATAAGGTCGTTTTTCAAGGGCTTTCGAAACAAGGAAGGCATCTGGTTCCAGGCATGGGGAATCGATTTTGGGGTAAAATTCTTTGTGCAATACCGGTTTGATACAAAAACATTCCATTTCTATGATGACAATTTTAACATGCCGGGAAATTCAATGGCCCCAAACCGCTTTCCGCATCTTTTCCTGAAAGACCACACCGGCTTGCTATGGCTGGGGACCAGGCCCGGCTTATATAAACAGGCGCCCAAAAAACAACAAATGGATCTGTTCCGCTTTCGGGCAGATGACCCCAATGGTTTGCCATCAGACAGTATCCGCGAATTATTTGAAGACAGTAAAAAAAGACTCTGGATCGGCACCCAGAACGGACTCGCACTGTACCAGCCTGGCGAGGAAAATTTCCGGGTTTTCAAAAATAACCCGGCTAATGCGGCTTCGCTGAGTAATAATGTGATCAGGACCGTTTGCGAAGATGCGGACGGGAAAATTTGGGTTGGCACAGAAAACGGATTGAACCTGTGGCAGGAATCAACCGGTACGTTCAGGCGGATCCTTTATTCCCCGACGGAGAAATTCAATTGCCGGTTTATTTTTCCTGATAAACAACAACGACTATGGCTTTCGGTGTGGGATAAAGGCGTTTTTGTACTGGATAAAAATACCGGGAGGGTAATTAAAAGCTTTCTTCCGGATGATAAAAATCCATCTTCCCTTACCAGCAAACGGATTAGTGTGTTTTACCAGGATTCAAGGGGAACGATATGGCTTGGTGATGGTGACGACAATGCATTTGGTTTATACAAGTTGAACCCTGCCGAAGATGGCTTTACCCATTACCTACCCATACCCGGAGACGAAAATTCCATCAGCAGCAATGAGATTTCTTTTGTTGCCGAGGATGAAAAAAAGCGTCTGTGGATTGGAACGGACGGAGGATTGAATTTATTTGAGCGGAGTCAGAACCGGTTTACCCGGTTCAATACTCCCCAGTTAAGCTCCGTGAATTATTTCACTACGGATAAAAAAGGACTCCCCTGGTTTGCTACTTATTCCAGCGGCGGGCTGGTGTCCGTAGACCCCGACAATGGAGCAATTACATCCTATGCAGAACCGGAAGGCCTGCTGCAAAACGATATCAGTCCGGGCTTAAACGGTCGGCTGGCCAAGGACAATTTCGGCCGGTTCTGGTTGCCTACACAAAGGGGGTTGTCCATATTCGATCCGGAAACCAAAACGTTCGCTTCTTATTTTGAAAAGGATGGATTTCAGCCTTATGACAGAAGCTACCGGGTGATTAAAACTCAAAACGGTGACATTTGGATCGGCGGCAGTAAAGGGCTGAACCATATTGTACCGGCTAACCTGTTGAAAAAAGACAGCACCCTTCCTTCCATTGTTATTACACAGGTGACCATCAATGACTCTGCGTACTCTAAACCAGACGGAATTATATTTAAACAAGCCGTTACTTATACAAGTGATATTAAGTTGGAGTACTGGCAAAAGGATCTGAGTTTTGATTTTGTTGCATTGCACTACTTGCGTTCCGAAGACAACCTGTATAGCTGGAAGCTGGAGAATTATGATAAGGAATGGTCGGCGCCTTCCAAAGAAAGAAAAGCATCCTACACCAATCTCTCTCCGGGTAAATATATTTTCCGTGTAAGAGCATCCAATGCAGATGGAGTTTGGAATGAAGAAGGAATATCCATTACTATTACCATTTTGCCACCCTGGTGGAAAACATGGTGGGCTAATACAATTTATGCCCTGATGTTTCTGTTTGCATTAAGAATTTTCAGTAAATGGCGGGAAAGAAGATTGCGACATGAAAAAGAACAACTGGAAGAGAAAGTGACAGAACGAACTACAGAACTAAAACAATCACTTGAAAGCTTGAAGGCAACCCAATCGCAGTTGGTACAATCCGAAAAGATGGCAAGCCTTGGTGAACTCACGGCAGGCATTGCCCACGAAATACAGAACCCCTTAAACTTTATGAATAATTTCTCTGAAGTAAATAAGGAGTTATTGGAAGAAATGAAAGAAGAACTTGACAAAGGCAATACACCCGAAGCAAAATCCATTGCCGATGATGTAATAAAAAATGAAGAAAAAATAAACCACCACGGCAAACGTGCCGATGCCATTGTAAAAGGTATGCTGCAACATAGCCGCAGCAGCAACGGAGTAAAAGAACCAACAGATATCAATGCTTTGTGTGATGAGTATTTAAGATTGAGTTATCATGGACTTAGAGCAAAAGACAAATCCTTCAATGCAACAATGAAAACAGATTTTGATAATTCCCTGTCTGCCGACGAGGCAGGAATTGGCAACGTCAATATTATTCCGCAAGATATTGGCAGAGTTGTGTTGAATTTGATCAATAATGCTTTTTATGCAGTAGATGAAAAGAAAAAGTCAGGTATTGAAAACTTTGAGCCAACTGTTTCGATCAGCACAAAGAAAGTAAATGGCAAAGTAGAAATAAGAGTAGCAGATAATGGAAATGGTATTCCCGATTCCGTTAAAGAAAAAATATTTCAACCATTCTTTACAACCAAACCAACAGGACTGGGAACCGGCCTGGGCTTGAGTTTAAGTTATGATATTGTGAAAGCACATGGAGGAGAAATTAAAGTGGAAACAAGGAATAATGAAGGCACTACATTTATTATTCAATTGAATTTAACTGACTGACATGAAAAAAATAATATTGATAGTTGGTATACTGGCAGGTAGTTATTTTTCACATGGCCAGGATGAGACTACTGAAAAAATAAAAGCTAATTGTGATTCCATACTGAAGCTTCTGTCTGAAGAAACGGATAATACCCGGAAGAGTGAACTGATCGTTTCATTTTATGAATCCTCAATTGATGGTTTCCCCCTGTTACTTCTTGAGCTAAGCCAGCAATTGCTTGTTCTGAGTCATGAGAAAAACGACATTATGATTGAATCTGCTGCTTTAAGTGCGGCGGCACAGGGATATCGTCTTACCGGCAATTACGTTAAAGCACTGGAACTGCACCGAAAGGCGGTTGCGCTGGCTGAAGAATCAGGAGATAATTTGCTGATCGCTTTTGCGCTAAACCAGATAGGACATATTTATAAAGACAGACTTGAAAATGAACAGGCGTCTAGCCTATACAGGTCAGCATTAACTTATGCTGCAAAAGTAAATGACTCGGCTTTGTGGTTCCCTATTATGAACCTGGCTGTTGTTCTTTTAAACCAGGGTAATCTGGATTCCTCATTGTACTATGCAAAAAAAGCCATGAAACTAGTTGCAAACAGGGATATTGTTGGTAATCAATCCATCATTCAGTCTTCAATGGCCCTCTGCTATAGCAAAAAAGGAAATTTGGATTCGGCCCGGAAATATTTTGGAGAAGCAGTTGCTGTTGCAGAAAAAACACAGTCCCCCCGCTACCTGAATACCTGCTATGTTGCAATTGCAGAACACTTCAACCGGAACAGGCAATATGATTCTGCAGCAGGGTATTGTAAAAAAGCAATTGAGGCCGTCAGTAACACAGCCTCAGCGAACATGGCACTCATCCCTGCAAGAATGTTAATTGACTATTTCCAGAACAAAAACGCAGACAGCACTGTAAAATACTGGAAAGTATATGCAGTGGCAAATGACAGTCTTAATAATACAAGAACGAATCAGCAAATACAGATGATGACTTTTGAAGGGGAACAGCGCAAAAGGGATATTGAAACAGAAAATATAAAATATCAAAATAAGATCAGGACAAATTTGTTATTAGTCGGGCTTGGGGTTTTTTCTTTAGTAGCTTTTATACTTTACCGCAATAATCGTCAGAAACAAAATGCAAATAAAATTTTAGAAACAACATTGACTAACTTAAAATCCACCCAATCCCAACTCATTCAATCCGAAAAAATGGCTTCACTCGGAGAGTTGACTGCAGGTATTGCTCATGAAATTCAAAACCCGTTGAATTTTGTCAATAATTTTTCTGAAGTAAATAAAGAACTGGCTGATGAATTGAAAGAGGAAATTGAAAAAGGAAATTATACTCAAGCAAAAACGCTGGTTAAAGACATTAGGGACAATGAAGAAAAGATAAATCACCATGGCAAAAGAGCTGATACCATTGTAAAGGGAATGTTGGAGCATAGCAGAAGCAGGAGTGGACAAAAAGAACTAACCAACCTTAATGCATTATGCGATGAATATTTGCGGTTGAGTGATAATGGATTTAGGGCAAAAGACAAATCGTTCAATGCAACAACGAAAACTGATTTTGATAAAAGCATTGGTAACATCAATATCATATCACAGGATATTGGAAGGGCTTTGCTTAATTTAATTAATAATGCATTTTATGCAGTTACAGAGAAGCAAAATTCAGGTGTTGAAAATTATAAACCTTTAGTTTCAATAGCTACAAGAAAAGTAAACGATAAGGTTGAAATTTCAGTAAAAGATAATGGTAATGGTATTCCAAAAAAAGTATTGGATAAAATATTTCAGCCTTTTTTCACAACCAAACCAACAGGGCAGGGCACTGGATTGGGATTGAGTTTGAGTTATGACATTGTAAAAGCACATGGTGGAGAATTGAAAGTGGAGACCAAAGAGGGAGAAGGGAGCTCGTTTATTATTGAATTACCAGAAAATACATAATATACTCATGAAGCAACTTTATATTTTACTACTACTATCGACTTATTTTCAATGTTCAGTTTACAACATGCTTTTTGCGCAGGAAAGCGCTGTTGATACCATTATTCAAAGACTTGAACAAAGCAAATTGGCTAAAGGTATTGATACTTCTATTTTTATGAATACCATGCCATGGATTGAAAGAACCAAGCTGGATGATGCAGCTATCATCCAGTTGGATAAAGCAGGTAACAAGTTTATTCAAGGGAAGAATGAATACTGGAGCTATGTTCTGAAGGCGAGTATCCTCAACAGTTTGATTGCAAAAGATAAAGACAGGGCCTTGCAATATGGTAAACAGCAGCTATCAGCGCTTGAAAAAAGTAAAACCCCCAATGCCGCATACATATACAGTTATTTTTTTAAGGAATTGAGGTTGCCCTATCGAAATTCGAATATGCTGAACGAAGGTTTTACTTTTTATAATGAAAAACTGAAAGCATACAAGCTGAAAAATGATTCCATCGGATTGGCGGATTGTTACTATGTACTGTCCGGATTTTATAGAGTAATTGGATTGGTCGATCAGTCCATCTATAACATGAAAACCTCAGTCAGCTATATGTCTGTTTATGAAAATGCAGTGGAGCAATATGGAATTTTTGCTAATCCAATCAGCGAGATGATCCGTTTAAATAATACTTCCGTAATTGGCCTGTATTATCTGCAAAAGGAGGATTTTGATCAAGCCATTGCGTATGCCCGCGTACTATTAAATGATCTGATTAAAAATGATCCAAATGGCAACTTATTTTCTGCTACCATCATTGCAGAAGCTAAACTACTTGCAGGTGAATTAGACAGCGCTAAGTATTATTTGGATATTTTCCTTAACCATAAGGGAAGCATGGAAGAAAAGGACTTTGTCGCCTTCACCTTACAAATAAAAGCATTGTATGAGATTGAAAAAGGCGCATTGGATGATGCAGAAGAACTATTAGCTCAATCCCGGAGCATCATTGATTCGTTTCAGATTCAGGCAGCGGCAAGGCCCGGGACCGTAGCTCCCGATTATTACAATTCCCTTATCAGGATTAAGCAAGGTCGTTTGGATGAAGCCATTGCTTTTCTGAAAAAAGATATTGAACGGGTAAAAGGTCAGCGATTATATGAGATGCGGGATTATAGGTTGCTGTCAACACTGTATGAACAAACAGGTAATTATAAAAATGCCAATGATGCCCAAAAAAGATACCTGATATTGCAGGATAGTTTGAAGGCAGATCAAAGTAAATTTAGTTCCTTAAGTTTTGAATTAGAACAGGAGATGAATGAAAAGGAATTATCTATTGCAAAATTAGAGAGTAAAAGCAAGATCGCTGATTTATCCAGGAATTTTACAATCGGAATCGCAGTGTTGCTGTCCATTCTTGCAGGGGTTATTTATCATAGGTTCCAATCCAAGAAAAAGGCTAATCTCCTATTGGAAAAAACCCTTGTAACTTTAAAGTCAACGCAGGCCCACCTGATACAATCCGAAAAAATGGCGAGCCTTGGTGAACTCACGGCAGGCATTGCCCACGAAATACAGAACCCCTTAAACTTCATGAATAATTTCTCTGAAGTAAATAAGGAGTTATTGGAAGAAATGAAAGAAGAACTGGACAAAGGAAATACCCCCGAAGCAAAAACTATTGCTGATGATGTAATAAAAAATGAAGAAAAAATAAATCACCATGGTAAAAGAGCCGATGCTATTGTAAAAGGAATGCTGCAACATTCAAGGAGCAGTAATGGACAAAACGAACCAACAGATATCAATGCATTGTGTGATGAATACTTAAGATTGAGTTATCATGGCTTAAGGGCCAAAGAGAAATCCTTTAATGCCACCATGAAAACAGATTTTGATAATTCCATCGGCAACATCAATATCATTCCACAGGATATTGGCAGAGTGATTTTGAATTTGATCAATAATGCTTTTTATGTTGTTGATGAAAAAAAGAAATCAGGGATTCAAAACTATGAGCCAACTGTTTCAGTCAGCACAAATAAAATAAATGGAAAAGTAGAAATAAGAGTAGCAGATAATGGAAATGGAATTCCCGAAAAAGTTTTAGAAAAAATATTTCAACCTTTCTTTACTACAAAGCCTACAGGACAAGGGACAGGATTGGGATTGAGTTTAAGTTATGATATTATTAAAGCCCATGGCGGGGAGTTGAAAGTAGAGACGAGGGAAGGAGAAAGAACAACATTTATAATTCAGATACCAAATTAGAAACTGCATGATAAAAAGAATAAGTGTTTTAATAATTTTAATACATTTTGGTATTACTGGCTTATGCCAGACTAATTATACTGATAGTCTAAAAGCTGTATTAACACATACAACGAATGCTACGGAACGCTTTAATTTGCTCAATAATATTGTATTGGATCTAACAAGTTTCAGGGGCGAAAATATTGACTCATTAACAACGTTGGAAATGCTACAGATAGCCCAGGAATTAAATAATGATTCTCTAAAGGCGATTAGTTATAATTGGATAGGCACCTTCTTCTACATAAAAAAAGGAGACAACACCTCGGCACTTGAATATTATTTTAAAGCCCTTCCTTTAGCAAAAAAAACAAAAGAAAAGCGAAGAATAAGTTCTCTCTACTTTGATATGGCATTGGTATATTTTGATATGCTGGATAATGAGATGGCACTTGAAATGACAAAGAAAGGTGGAAACAATCTTCCGGATAAATCCCATCCTTTATACGATTTCATGTTACTGCAATACGAAGCTAACATGGTTCAATATTTTCTGCTGGCAAACAATGCTGATTCTGCATTTCATTACGCCAGGGAATCTCACGAAACATTGGGCCGCTTTAATGAAGGTATCGCTTACGTTTATTTAGACCATATAAATTTAGCATCAAGCTATGCAATCTCCGGTAATGCACAAAAAGCAGATGAATACTTCAAGGCTGCAATGCTACTACAGGATTCAATAGAAAATGCCAGTGCTCATTTATATTTTTACAATAATTATATCCATTTTTTACTGGCGAAAGGCAGAACTAGTGATGGGGTGATTCAAAGCAGAAGGCTTATGGCTATGGGATTACAGCAGGATAACAATAATTTAAAACTAGCTGGCGCAGGTTTCTTAAGACAATTGTATGATACGCTGAATCAAAAAGACAGTGCTTACCATTATTCCAAGATGGAGGCAGAAATTAATTCACAAATTTTTAGTCAGGCTAACAAAAATAAAGTTCAGTCATTAATTTTTAATGAACAGTTACGAAGTGTTGAAGAAAAAAATAAAGAGGTTGCTTATCGGAATAAATTAAAACAATATGGACTATTGGCAGGGCTTGTAATGGTTCTTTTCATTTCATTTATTCTTTTTCGTAACAACAGGCAAAAGCAAAAGACGAATAAAGTTTTAGAAAAGACTTTGACTGATCTCAAATCAACCCAAACCCAACTCATCCAATCCGAAAAAATGGCCAGTCTTGGCGAACTCACAGCTGGTATTGCACATGAAATTCAAAACCCGTTAAATTTTGTCAATAATTTTTCTGAAGTCAATAATGAAATGGTTGAAGAAGTAAAAGAAGAAATCAACAAAGGAAATTATGAAGAAGCACAAGTTATTTTAAATCATATAAAAGAAAATTCTGAAAAAATAAATCATCATGGTAAAAGAGCCGATGCCATTGTAAAAGGTATGCTGCAACATAGCCGCAGCAGCAACGGAGTAAAAGAACCAACAGATATAAATGCTTTGTGTGATGAATATTTAAGATTGAGTTATCATGGCCTAAGAGCAAAAGATAAATCCTTCAATGCAAAGTTTGAAACTGATTTTGATAATTCCATTGGCAATATCAATATTATTCCGCAGGATATTGGAAGGGTTATTTTGAATTTGATCAACAATGCTTTTTATGCTGTGTCAGAAAAGAAAAAGAAAGATGGAAGTGTATATGAACCAACTGTTACTGTTACTACTAAAAAATTAAATAGTAAATTAGAGATAAGCATTGCAGACAATGGTAATGGCATTCCTGAATCAGTAAAAGAAAAAATATTTCAACCCTTCTTTACCACCAAGCCCACCGGTCAGGGAACAGGGTTAGGTTTATCGTTGAGTTATGATATTGTAAAAGCACATGGTGGTGAAATAAAAGTAGAAACTAAAGAAGGAGAAGGGACTGAGTTTATTATTCAGTTGCTAAATCAATAAATAAAACTATATGAAGTTTGTATTAAGAATAATCTTTTTGTTTTTAGTACCGGGTTTTGCATCGGCCCAAGATGAACAACGCTACGTTGATAGTCTGCTTACAGCATTAAAAAATGCTGCCAATGATACCATGCGCATGGACATAAACAGACAGATTGGACTTTACCTGCAGAATGGCACGCCTGATATTGCTTTGCCCTATCACGAGGCACAATTGGAATTGGCTAAAAAGCTCAAGTTTAAAATTTGGGAAGCAGATGCATACCAGCAGGCGGCATATTGTAATAGGTTTCTGGTCAATTATCCGGTATCGTTTGAGTACTATATGAAAGCTTTAAAAATTGTTGAAGACCCTGCAAGCGCCGCTAATGTTTGGAGTTACAATAAGTTTTCATTTTCAAAAAGTCCAGATAATGCCCGTGAATCCATTATTGGAATGATTCATTATGAACTGGCAAGCCTTTACGGAAATACGAGGCAGTTTGATGAGTCCCTTCGCCACTTGAAGATAGGTTTAAGAATTGGTGAAAAGTTACAAAATAAAAAAATACTGAGCCTCTGCTGTCGAAATATAGGTTTGTATTATACGGATCATAACCAGCCCGATTCAGCATTCCTTTATTATCAACAGGCACTTTCCCATTTTAAAAATTCTCCTTACCAAAATAGCATTGGGTTGCTCTACCAGCTTTTAGGAACTTATTACATACAAAAACGGCAATTGGATTCTGCTAAATTGTATTTGAGCAAGGCTATTGAAGAGAATTCAAAATATAAATATCTGAATTCGTTAGAAATTGATAACATGCAAATGGGAACATTGTTTTCATTATCGGGTCAGCTGGACTCCGCATTATTTTATATTTATGCAGGTTTACAAATAGCAGAAACCGCAAAAGACAAACTTGCTATAGCTAATGGATTTAACAGGCTGGCTTCCATATACAGCATGCAAAACCAAAATAACCTTGCTTATAAGTATTTATTAAAAGGAAAAACACTTTCCGATAGCCTTAACGACGCCTATATTACAAAGTTGATGCAATTTCAAAATACTGGATTTGATCAAAAGATGCGTTTCCAGAAACTGGAAAAGGAAAGAGAGCAAACAAAAAGCAAGATCAGGATTTATGCTTTGCTTACAGGGCTGGGGATATTCTTAGTGGCAGTATTGTTTCTTTATAGAAATAACCGTCAAAAGCAAAAAACAAATAAAATTTTAGAAAAGACTTTGACTGATCTCAAATCTACTCAAACCCAATTGATACAATCTGAAAAAATGGCCAGCCTCGGCGAACTCACAGCAGGCATTGCCCATGAGATTCAAAACCCGTTGAATTTTGTAAATAATTTTTCGGAGGTGAATAAAGAGTTGATAGAAGAACTACAAGAAGAAAGAAAAAAGGAACAAAGGGATCTAAATTCTGAGGATGAGTTATTAAATGATATTAAAGAGAACGAAGAAAAAATAAACCACCACGGAAAAAGAGCTGATGCCATTGTAAAAGGCATGTTGCAACACAGCCGAAGTAGCAATGGTGTAAAAGAACCAACAGATATCAATGCATTGTGTGATGAATACTTAAGATTGAGTTATCATGGCTTAAGAGCAAAAGACAATTCATTCAATGCAACAATGAAAACTGATTTTGATGCAAGCATAGGAAACATAAATATTATTCCGCAGGATATTGGAAGAGTGATTTTGAATTTGATCAATAATGCTTTTTATGCGGTTGATGAAAAAAAGAAAACTGGCATTGCTGACTTTGAACCCACTGTTACCATAACAACCCGTTACATACAGCCCCCTTCAGGGGGTCAGGCTATTGAGATAAAAGTTTCTGATAATGGGGGAGGCATTCCCGAATCCGTCAAAGAAAAAATATTTCAACCCTTCTTTACCACCAAGCCCACCGGTCAGGGAACAGGGTTAGGTTTATCGTTGAGTTATGATATTGTAAAAGCACATGGTGGTGAAATTAAAGTGGAAAGTGAATTGGGCGAAGGAAGTACATTTACCATCAATATATTAAATACACCGTAAAAATGATAAGACATCTATATTTTTTAATATTATTTTTAATTCCGGCACTTTCAAAATCCCAGGTTAAGACGGACAATATTGATAGTCTCTTTCAGCTATACAGTACCGCCAGTGCGGATAGTAGCAAGATTAAAATAGCTTTTTTGTTATCAAATAATTATGCAACAATCAATATAGATTCAGCCATAAAATATGCTAACAAAACTGTTGAACTTGCTTCTGGTTTAAACAATAAGCAACTGGTAATAATTTCTAAACTTGTACTAGCTCATGCTTTGGCCGAAAGGGACATTCCAAAGAGCATGAAAATAAATTATGAAGTTCTTGAACTAGCATCCAAGTCGGATATGAAATCCTTAGAAGCATTTTGCTTTTCACAAATCGGTCTGCTCTATTTATATGCAGGAAACAGTGATAAGTATATTTACTATTTACGAAGGGCAAAGTCGATCAATAAAGAGCTTGGGAATGATGAAGGGGTAATATCTGCGAACAGAGAAATCGGAGGGATATATTCTACTACAAATCGAGATTCTGCCAGGTATTATCTTAATCTTCCTGCTACCGATTCTTCAAGACCCACTGATGCATTCTACCAATATTATTGGGGAAATACAGAATCTATTGCTAATCCTCCAAAAGCCAGGGCTCATTTTCTGAAGAGTCTTGAAATATCGGAGAAAAATAATGACCTTAGAGGGTATAGTCTCGCTAGCCGATGGTATTGTATTTTTCTTCAGAACCAAAATCAAATTGACTCTGCTATATTGGTTGCAAAGGCCGGACTTACTGCAGCTGAAAAGCTAGGCTTTCTAAGAGGGATTGTAAATAATAGTGAACAACTTCACAAGATTTACGACAAACTTGAGCAAACGGATAGTGCCTACAAATATCTCAGTTTAAATGTAAAAGCACAAAATGACTTATTGGGGCAGGATAAGATTGATCAGATTCAACAAGCTATAATTGCAGAACAACAGCGAGGACAAGAATTGCAATCAGATAAAGAACAATTGCAATCCCAAATCCGGCTTTTCGGAACGGCTGGAGTAGCATTCATTTTTCTAAGTTTCATGATCTTCTTTTATCGAAATCAACAAAAAACAAAAAAATCAAACGAATTACTTCTAAAGCAAACCGAAGAAATAAATAAGAAAAACTTAGAATTACAGGCATCTTACCAAAATTTAGAATCTACCCAATCCCAACTCATCCAATCCGAGAAAATGGCCAGCCTTGGAGAATTGACCGCAGGTATTGCCCATGAAATTCAAAACCCGCTGAATTTCGTCAATAACTTCTCTGAAGTAAATAAAGAGATGATTGCTGAAATGAAAGATGAAATTAATAAAGGCAATTACGATGAAGTAAAAACTATTGCTGATGATATTGAAGCCAATGAAGAAAAAATAAATCACCACGGCAAAAGAGCAGATGCGATTGTAAAAGGCATGCTGCAGCACAGCCGCAGCAGCAGTGGCATAAAAGAAGCAACAGACATTAATGCTTTGTGTGATGAATACCTGAGATTGAGTTATCATGGGCTGAGAGCAAAAGACAAATCGTTCAATGCTACTATGAAAAGTGATTTTGATGAACGCATCAGTAATATCAATATCGTATCTCAGGATATTGGAAGAGTTTTGCTTAACTTAATTAACAATGCATTTTATGCAGTAAATGAAAAAGCGAAGCAACATATTGCTGGATATGAACCAACGGTATCAGTCT
>JAHEMM010000058.1:0-13221 GCA_024643655.1 Chitinophagaceae bacterium
GAAAATTCCCCATGTGTAATAGGGGAGGCGTTATGTTGTGGATTGCCCATAATTACAACGAATGTAGGTGGCATCCCTGAATTAGTTAATGATAATAATTCGATATTAATAGATGCCGGAGATGAAAATAAATTGACAGCGGCCATGCATGAAATGGTAAAGATTTCACATCGGTATGATCGTAAGAAAATAGCTGAATATGCACAGGGCAAATTCAGCTATTCAGTTATCGGACAACAAATAGATACTGCTTACAACCAAGTATTATCTGTTCAATAATTTTTACTCTTTTAGTTTCTTTACTAAATTTATATATTCATTCATAGCTTCTTCGGTCGATTTTCCTTTTAAAGAAGACCAGGCATCAAACTTTGCTTTGGCTACAAAATCAAACGGATTTGATGGCGGTTCGGCCGTGTTGTCGCCAATGCTGCCTTGTTTATATAATGAATAAAGCTGAAGTAAAGTTTCGTTGCTTGGTTTGGCGCCTAATGATTTACTTTCTGCTGCAGCCAATTCGAATTCTTCTTTAAGTCCCATATGTTTAATTTAAAAATTAGTTTGTTCTTGCGTTATCAATAAATATTTTCTTTACATTGCTATCACTCTCAATAGACTTATAAAAATCTTCTAAATAATCTATCATAGTTTTTCTACCTTTTTCACTTAGCAGATTGAAATTGTTAATAAGCTTGAAAATGCTTTCTTTTTTATCTTTAAATAAGGATAGAGCTGTTTGAATTTCTTCCATCTTTCTTGGGTATCCTCTATAAATTCTTTCTGTAATTTTTTCTGTGCCAAGTATTTCATTTGGTACAGCATAGCTTGCATCTACAAGGCCGCAATAATCAAAATCATATGGTATTGCAAAAGGTAAAGCAAGATCATTCTTTCTTTCAAATATAAGTTTGATATTATGCGTATTTGGAACTGACCAATCTGCGTTGCCAATAAAATATTGGAAAATAGCTACTTTAGTCATTAACTCTCTATTGGTTGATTCTGTATGATAGGATGAATGATCTTTTTTCTTGCAACCATTTCTTCTGGCCATTTCTCCATCATCTTCTATTAAAAAAGCATGTTGTGTAAATGATTTGTTTTTCCCACTTTCGTCTTCGTAAGTAACATTTAATAGTCTTACACGAAAGCTTTTGTCTTCAAGTAAGTTATAAATTTTATAAATTAGATATTCTTTGAAGAGTAATTCTTCATCACTTGATTTATTTCCACAGCTAATCACTAGCTTCAATTTACCAAGATTATTTAATGAAGATCCGGGTGTACGAAAATTTAACATCATAGGAGGTATTCGGCAAAACCCTCGTCTGAATTTTCCTCTTGCGCCAACTGTAATTTTTTCAGTAGTCTCTGTATTGTCAGCAAATTTCATTTTCACAGCACCACTTTGAAAAACATCATCATCTTTTTGTCTTTGAAGACTTTTGATGTCTGTTGTCAAAGTCATTTCAATGATATCTTCGTCTGTAAAGAATTTTAGACTATCTACTTGCTTAGTCTGCGCAATAGTTAAATTTGAAAGGAGTAGTAAAAACGATAAAATAAAAATAGTTGTCTTTTTCATAACTTAAGATTTGGTGGTTGCAAATATTATTATTCTGAAATTACAAAGGATTATTTAAATCTGGTCTGCTTATTTTAATACTTCTGTTATAACCTGGCCTACATTTCCATTAGGCATTTGTATTTTCAACAAAGCGGCAATAGTTGGTGCAATATCAGTCATATATGTTTCTCTATTTGTTTTGCCTTCTTTTATGCCCCAGCCATACCAAAGTAATGGAATATGCGTATCATATGGATTCCAAAGTCCATGGGTAGTGCCCGTATTGCTATATGCATCAATATAATTAGGTTTTAATATCAATTGTATATCTCCACTTCTAGTTGGGTAATATCCATTGTTTAACATTGTCCGGATTGTATTATTTAAGGGTACAGTATTTAAGTCCGCTAAAGCAAAAACATTTACGATGCCTGGTTGACCACTCATATATTTCACAATCCAATTTGTCAATTCTTTCAGATCAACTTTTGCGGAATCAATTGCAGGGTGATTTAAATGTAATTGATAATTATGATTACTGACTATAATTTTTTTGATCTTGTATTTTTCTTCTAAAGAAGTATTTAACTGCCTTACTATATCGTTCATAAATACACGACCGGCAGCGAGTTTATTTTCCTCCATAAATTCAGGTGTATGTGCAACTCCATGATCTGCTGATAAGAAAACAGTATATTGTTCTTTCCCGATATTTTTGTCGAGAAAGTTTAAAAAACTTCCAAGTTCCTTATCAAGTCTTAGAAATCCATCTTCGCTTTCTACAGAATTTGGTCCGAATGTATGGCCAATATAATCCGGCGAGGAGAAACTCACTGCAAGAAAATCTGTATTATTATCGCTACCTAATTGTTCATTTAATATAGCAGCTTTTGCAAATTCAGCTGTAAAAGAGTTGCCCATTGGAGTGGCAGAAATTTTTGAAAAATCCTTACCGATAAATTTTTTCAGATCATAAGGAAACTTAGCACCAAATGGTTTTGACTCATAGGGTTTGTCATCTGTTGTACTCTGTATATAGGTGTTGGCAGGATATAGTAATTCCCAACCTTCTTTAAAGTATTTATCTACCAAATTAAGATTGTTAAAGGTTGAAACCCAGGTAGGTAAAGTTCTCATATAGTAGGAAGAAGTGATCCATTTTCCGATACTTGGGTCGTACCAATAAGCAGCATTAGCACTGTGTCCAGCTGGCAGAATTCCACCTCTGTCCTTTATGGATATACCAATTACTTTACTTTGAAAATTTGTCGCTAACCTTAATTCATCACAAATTGTAGTAGTTAATAGATTTGCTGGACTCATTTGTCCTGCAGATGAAGGGCTTCCTACTGTGCTCACTGAATTATCTTCAGTGCAATAAACTGTCCGCATTTGTTCTTTATCCCACCATGCATTACCAGTAATTCCAGTTATGCCTGGCACAGAACCTGTATAAATAGTACTATGGCCACAAGCTGTTACAGTTGGAGTATATGGTATTAAAGTGTTTTCGCAGGAATATCCATTATTCAGCATTCTTTTAAAACCGCCATCTTTATCGTATCGGTCATAGAATCGATATAAATAATCCCATCTCATTTGATCTACAACGATACCAACAACAAGTTTAGGTCGTTGAATATTTTGCTGAGAAATGGCCGGCGAACTCAAGCTAAGTATCATTCCTAGCACCAATATTTTATACATGAATTGAAATTTCAACAAAAATACGGGTTTGATTTTGTTAGATTAATTTACTCTTGACGTATAAATTGTGAAAAAAGATGCAAAACCTATAATTTCAGATAGCTCATTCTTGTAAAATCGAGATTTTCTGTTGACTTATTTTTTAACCTAAATAATAGCAACCTTAATCGTCATTTCTGCGATTTTGATAAATAGAATATGGATTTTACTTATATTTATCAACACAAAAAAATCATATGAATAAATACATCATACCTATTCTTCTTTTTGCATTCGCAATATTATTTAGTTATTGTAACCCTTCAAAAAAAGCAACAAGCTCAAAAGAAAAAATAGTCAAAAAGTCTACTTACCAAGCCGATATGACTGCTTTAATTATGAATAATTGTACACCCTGTCATATTCCGCCTAATGGACGTAAGAAACCTTTTGATAACTATACGAATGTCAAAACAGATATAGATGAAATAATCAGACGTATTGAACTTAATCCGACCGATAAAGGATTCATGCCTTTTAAAAATAAAACAAAGTTAAGCGACAGTACAATTAGTGCCTTTAAAAAATGGAGAGATGATGGATTATTGGAAAAATAATTTTGGACTTCAATATTAATTCTCTTTCAGCATATCATAAAGCAGTTTGCTCCAATCTGTACGGATTATTTTTATTGTAGTTAAATTTTCTTCTAACAGTAATTCTACCATCAGCTTGCTTTCAAAATTTGAGATATACTGATTCCCATTTATTTTTCTCCAATTATATTTTTTTATTTCAAGTATTTGGGATAGCACAGTTTTGTAGCATGTATCGCATTTGAGTAAAATTGATTCTAATTTACATGTATTAGCATTATCAAATTGTAATAGATGTTCGGTTTGATTTTTTTCAACAATCAAAAATGAGCTATCTGTTTCGGAAATGTCAATCCTATATGATGGATTTTTTTTCTGATAATTAGCAACTTCATTTTTTATTGATGATTTTGATTTATTGATATACAGCTGAGCATTAATTGATGCAGGAAATAAAAATATAAGTAAGATAAGATGCTTTTGCATAAGGTAAATTATTTGATAGCTTTCAAAATTAATCTCTTTTTTTTATTCAGCCTTAATGAACTCTTTATTTGTTAGCTGTGATCAGCAATGCACTAGTATCAAGTTGAAGATCATGTTGAAGGTAATTGCTGGCAATTTGCTCAAAAATTTCTTTTTTTATCCTTTCTTTTAAATTGCTTTCTGCTTTGTTTAATGCAGATGCTATAGGAGCACCAATCTCTGTCATCATGTTCCAATAATTTTCAATAGTACCGCACTTAAGTGGCGCTTCAATTTCTTTAACAGTAATATTTTTGAAACCAGCCTGTTGAAATACATTTTCCATTAAGCCTGGTTTGCAACACCTGAACATACCAGGTGCACCCGAAGGATTAGCGGGGATTTCCATATGCTTAATTATTGTGTCCATTATCACAGTAACCCACCAATTCTTTTCCGGAATATTCCAAACGGTAGTGGCAATTTTTCCAGATACTTTTAATACTCTACACATTTCGTTAGCAGCAATCTGCATATCAGGAAAAAACATGAACCCAAATCGGCAACTAATCGCATCGAAATAATTATTTTCAAATGGCAGATCACAAACGTCAGTCACTTTTGTTTCAATATTTGAAATATTTTTTGCAATAGCATTTTCATTAGCAATGACTAACATATTCTCAGCAATATCTGTCAATGTAACTTTTCCTTCAGGTAGTAAAGAAGCGATACTTAAACCGGGCTCTCCTGTTCCACTTGCAACATCAAGTATATGTTGTGTGCCTGAAGGTTTGATAAAGTCGATGATTTTCTGACCCATCGGATGTAAAAAACTCATTGTTAATTCATCCCATTTTTTCCAGCCTCCGGAAAAAGCATTCCAGGATTCTTTTTGTTGATTCCGGAATAAATCTAACTGTTCCATTTATAAAGCATTTCCTGTAAAGATATAAGGAATAAAAAAAGACCTCGATTGAGGTCTTTCGTGGGAGTTGACGGGTTCGAACCGCCGACCCTCTGCTTGTAAGGCAGATGCTCTGAACCAGCTGAGCTAAACTCCCTTTTTGGGACGGCAAAGATAGGGGTGTGTTAGTTTTGCACAAAATATTTTTAATCTATTTTAGAGCCAAATTTGTTCTATGTCTACAACTTATTGCGATTTTGTTCAATACAAAGGGAAAGAAACTGTTCACAAAGATTACCATGATCTTGAATACGGTTTTCCAATACATGACGATAATCTGCTTTTTGCCCGACTCGTTCTGGAAATTAATCAGGCAGGACTAAGCTGGGAGACTATTTTGAAAAAGAAGGATAATTTTTTTAAAGCTTTTAATGACTTTAATATTGATAAAGTAGCCCGATATTCCGACAAAAAAAAGGGAATGCTGATGCAGGATGCCGGTATCATTAGAAATCGGTTAAAGATTGAAGCAACAATTCATAATGCTAAATGCATTAAGCTATTGCAAAATGAGTTTGGGTCATTTAAAAATTGGCTGGACAAACATCATCCTAAATCAAAAGAAGAATGGGTGAAGCTATTCAAACTAACATTTCGTTTTACCGGAGGTGAAATTGTGAATGAATTTTTAATGAGTACAGGCTATTTACCCGGAGCACATGCTACATCTTGTCCGGTTTATAAAAAAGTGTTGAAACAAAAGCCTAAGTGGGCTGCGAAGTAAATATTGAAGAGATGTTAATTGGGATTTACCTCAGGAAGTCTATAATGTTGTCCATCTAAAACAAATAATTCGTCTATTTCAAAAGCCCAGAATTTGAATAGGGGTGATTTTTCTAAAAGCTTTTCTACTTCTTTTTTATTTTCTGCATTTAAAGTGATCCATGATCGTTGAGTTTCCATGCTAACGGCATAGTGCTCAATTATTCCCTTGTTGATTAGAAAATTTATATAAGTACGATGAGGTGGAACTAAATCCATAAACTCATTGTTCATTTCGAATTTTATGGTTACTTGATATTGTTGCATATGTTAATAGACCAAATAAAGGTAGGAATGTTGCATTGAAAGAGAAAAGAATTTAAAAAAGTGGAACGTACTGGATTCGAACCAGTGACCCCTACCATGTCAAGGTAATACTCTAACCAACTGAGCTAACGTTCCGGTATTGTAAATGTAAGAGGTTTGAATTAGATTTTCCAATCCACAATTTCATTCACCCATTTATCTTTTGCTGGAGCAGCGATTTTTATGTAGTTATCTGTATAGCCTTCAATCATTCCTTTTTTATCTTTTCCTTCAAATAATACTTTTCGGGTTTGTCCACTATGTTGCTGCGTAAAGTATTGCAACTTCATATAAGAAAGATTGCGAAGCGATTTATTTCTCTCGTTTCGAATATGGATGGGAACAATATTATCCATTGTTACTGCAAGCGTATTATCTCTTTCAGAATAAGTAAATACATGCAAGTAAGAAATATCTAAAGCATGCAAAAAGTCAAATGTTTCTTTGAAATCTTCGTCTGTTTCTCCTGGAAAACCAACGATCACATCAACACCAATACAACAATGTGGCATCAATGTTTTGATCAATGCAACCCTTTCTGCATACAATTCTCTTTTGTATCGGCGCCGCATCAATCCTAATATCTTATTACTCCCACTCTGCAATGGAATATGAAAATGCGGCATAAACTTATCGCTGTTGGCAACAAACTCTATTATCTCATTTTTTAGCAGGTTGGGTTCAATTGATGAAATTCTGTATCGCTGAATCCCTTCAACATTTTCAAGTGCCTTTATAAGGCTGTAGAAATCTTCGTTCTTTGAAGTTTCTAAAGCCCCCATTGCGGAGGTTGGGGGGCGGAAATCACCAAGGTTAACTCCTGTCAGCACAATTTCTTTTACACCATGTTTAGCTAAATGTTCTGCATTTGCAACAACATTTGTAATACTATCACTTCTACTTTTCCCTCTAGCCATTGGTATAGTGCAGAATGAACAATTATAATCACAACCGTCTTGTACTTTTAAAAAAGTTCTTGTTCGGTCATTTACCGACCAGGACGAATGAAATCCTGTTACATCCTCAATATCACAGCTGCTGATTTTTGTGGAATCACCTTTTGTCAATTCACTGATGTGTTGTGCTATATTAAATTTTTCAGCGGCGCCTAACACTAAATCAACACCTGGGATTTCAGCAATTTCTTTTGGTTTTAACTGTGCATAGCAACCTGTGATCACTACTAAACTTTCCGGTGCTTTTCGTTGAATTCGACGCACCAATTGCCGACATTCTTTATCCGCATTATCAGTAACAGAACAGGTATTAATAACATATACATCAGCCAGATCAGTAAATTCCTTTTTCTCAAAACCCTTATCTTCCATTAATCTGGAAATTGATGAAGTTTCGGAAAAATTGAGTTTACAACCCAATGTGTGAAATGCCACTGTTCTTGCTTCTGCCATAGAACCCGCAAAGATAAATCATGATGAAAGGATTTCGATTATTTTTTAAATTAAAGTACTTTTATGCAAATCTCTGATTGTGAATAAGAAATGGGCTCCTTACATATTGATCGTATTAATGCTTGTGGCCATTGTTGTAATCAAATTGGTAAAGGGAAAGGATGTAACAAACCCAAAGCCGAAAACAACAACCACGAACCCGAAAGATCCGGCTTCATCTGTTGATAGAGACAGAGGATTCGATCGTCGTACTGCGTATCTTAAATACAGTAATCATGCTAATTGCAGAATGCAGTGTCGCAAAATTTCTAAAGCGGAAGTAGAAGAGATTATGAAAGATGGGAAAATAAATTATTATAAAAGTGATATTCAAAATGCAAGATGTCCCCGATATGCTGTCGAGGGAATAACAAAAGATAATCAAAAAGTACGAATTGTGTATGCACAATGTAATGAGTCAACAACTGTTGTTACAGTCATCGACCTTGAAACAGATTACGAATGTCACTGTCCGGGTGATGATGATAAATATAAAAATCAGCGATGATTAAACTATTGTTGAAACCTTTGCAATGGTTCTATTGCATTTACGCTTTTATAACATTTGTGTTGATCATGTTACTCATCTTCCCATTCGTTATTATTGCCAGTTTCTTTGGTCACATCCGTGGTGGAAATTTGGTCTTCCAACTTTGTATGCTTTGGGCAGATTTATGGTTCTTTGTAATTTTTATCTGGAACAAAAAACTATACGAACTGCCGCATGACAAAAGCAAGGCCTATATATTTGTCAGCAATCATATTTCCTATTTAGATGCAGCAATACTCCCCAAAGCATTTCGCCAACCTGTAAGAGCATTGGGAAAAGTAGAAATGAGTAAAGTGCCTGTCTTTGGATTTATTTATCGAAATGCAATTGTAACTGTTGATAGAAGCAGCGCTGTGAATAGGGCAAATAGTATGCGGCTCATGAAATCAATAATCAATAAGGGTATTTCAGTGATTGTTTTTCCCGAGGGCACTTTCAATATGGGTACAACTCCACTAAAAGAGTTTTATGATGGAGCATTTCGTTTAGCTATTGAAACACAAACCCCAATAAAACCAGTATTGTTTTTAGATGCATATAGAAGAATGCCTTATGAAAGCTTATTTCGAATGACTCCCGGGCAAAACAGATTACTTTATTTGGACGAGATTTCGGTAGAAGAATATGATATTAATGACCTTGAAAAATTAAGAGAGAATGTGTATGCCATTATGGAGAAAAAATTGGTTGAGTACAATGCCGCCTGGCGAAAACCCTGAGGCCATTAAACCACGGAGACACAAAGGCACAGCTAACAGCTTTTAAAATATCTACTCCCTGATTTCTTTGTTCCTCCGTGCCTCTGTGGTTCAAAATATTCATCATTATCTTTATCTCTTAATGCAAGAAGGAAACTTAAATATTAATGAATATGAAGCCCCCTTAAGGGTTGGGGTATCTTATGCTGAAATCATTATTCCTGCAGCTTTGCCAAAAAATTATACATGGTCAGTGCCGGCTCATTTAACTGAGTCAGTAAAAGTGGGTTGCCGGGTAGAAGTTAATCTTGGTAAGAGTAAAAAGTATGCTGGAATTGTAAAACATCTTACAAATGAAAAACCTGCATTCATTGAAACGAAAGACATTCTGAATGTACTCGATAATGAACCGGTTGTTTTTGAGCAGCAATTGAAATTATGGGAATGGATCGCTGCTTACTATATGTGTACAGAAGGAGAAGTAATGGCCGCCGCCTTACCTGCTCACTTCAAGTTATCAAGTGAAACGATATTGGTCTACAACGAAGAATTTGGCGATGATTTTTCTACACTGGATCATGATGAATATTTAGTAGGAGAGGCATTATTGATTAAAAAAGAATTGAAGTTAACGGAAGTGCAACAGGTGTTAGATTCCTCTCATGTGTATCCGGTTATCAATCGTTTAATAAATAAGAAAGTTTGTTTTGTATGGGAAGCATTAAAACAAACCTATTCTCCCAAAAAAGAAATCTATGTGTTGCTGAATAAGCAATATGATAATGAAGATAAATTAGCTGATCTGCTGAATAACTGGACAAGGGCTCCAAAGCAAATGGAACTATTGTTGAGTTATCTGCACCTGATGAAAACAGAAGGCGAAGTATTGAAATCTTCTTTGCTAAAAAAATCAGGGGCATCGGATGCGCAGTTAAAGGGATTAGTAGAAAAGGATATTTTATATACCGAGAAAAGGAATGTTGACCGTATTCAATACCTCCCGAAAAATGTACAGATCGATTTTGAGCTGACAGCGGCACAACAAAAAGCATTGGGCGAAGTGCAGGAAAGCCTGCAATCTAAAGATGTGTGTTTATTGCATGGTGTTACGTCCAGTGGTAAAACAAATATTTATATTAAGCTAATTGAGAAACATATAAAAGAAGGTAAACAGGTGCTGTATATGTTGCCTGAGATTGCATTGACTTCACAGGTTATCCGTCGTTTACAAAAACATTTTGGTGGCTATATCGGTATTTATCATTCTAAATTCTCGCAGAATGAAAGGGTAGAGATATGGAATAAAGTTAAAAATGGAGATTTAAGAATTGTTTTGGGAGCAAGATCTTCTGTATTTCTCCCTTATCAAAACCTGGGCCTCATCATTTGCGATGAAGAAAATGATACTTCCTTCAAACAACAAGAGCCTGCACCAAGGTATAATGGGAGAGATGCAGCCATTTATTTTGCTACATTGTTTTCTGCAAAAGTATTATTGGGAAGCGGAACTCCATCAGTAGAAAGTTACTACAATGCATCTACTGGCAAATACGGATTGGTAGAACTGCTGCAACGCTATGGTGACCTTAAATTACCAGCTATTGAGTTTATAGATACAAGAAAAGTTATTCAAAAAGATAAAGAAGGAAAGATACAGCAAGGGAAAATTATTTTATCGCCTGGCCTTATTGCTGCTGTAAATGAAGTAATAGCAAGAGGTAAGCAAGTTATCCTTTTTCAAAACCGGCGGGGCTATGCACCTTATTCGGTTTGTAGTGTCTGTGGTTGGATTCCACAATGTAAATATTGCGATGTATCACTTACGTTTCACAAACTCAGTAACAAACTCATTTGCCATTATTGCGGTACTACATACCCTCCGGTACATAGCTGTGCAGCCTGTGGCAGTGACAAGTTTGTACAACGCAATTTTGGAACAGAAAAAATTGAAGAGCAGTTGCAGGAAATTTTTCCTGATGCCAAAGTAGCCAGAATGGATATTGATACCGTGCGGGGAAAAAATGCACATGATGTATTGATCCAGCAGTTTGAACAAAAGCGGATTGATATTTTAGTTGGTACACAAATGGTAGTGAAAGGTTTGGATTTCGATAATGTTGATCTGGTTGGTATTTTAGATGCTGATGGACTTTTATATTTTGCCGATTTCCGTGTAAATGAAAGAGCTTTTCAATTAATGGAACAGGTAAGTGGCCGTGCCGGCAGAAAACCTTCTTACGTAGAAACTGCGGAAGGTAGAAGAGATACTGCGTTGGTATTGGTGCAAACTTCACAGCCACATCATCCATTGTTGCAAATTGTGCAGCAACATGATTATAAAATGATGTTTGCAGAAGAATTAAAAAAGCGAAAAGAATTTTTCTATCCACCTTTTTCCCGCATCATTCAGCTTACGTTTAAGCATAAAATAAAAGAAGTTGTAGAAAGAGCGGCGCATATTTATACCGAAGCGTTGAAAAAGAATTACGCCTCATATATTGTTGGCCCCGCCGAGCCGGTTATTGGCCGTATTAGAAATCAATATCTCATGGAGTTGTTACTAAAACTACCTAGAGACAGCAAAACAATCCTGCAATGCAAGCAAGACTTGCTGGAGCAGGTTGCCATTCTTCACCAGAATAAAAGTTTCAGGAGTGTAACGGTAGTGGCGGATGTGGATGCGGTGTAGAAAAGTGAAAGGTAAATTGTGCGTGGTGGATAGGGGAGCATCAAATTGATAAATTTCCTCAGTTTTGTCTTACTATCAAAGCTACGGATCGGTTTATAAATCATATCTTGCCTCTAAAACATACAAAATGAAACCAGTTGTAATTTTTTTGCTGGCAGGTGTAATACTTTTCTCCTGTAATCAAGAGTCATCTAAATCAGTTTCTTCAGACATTAATCAACTGGCAGAAAAATATGTACGGCTGGCGCTGGATATCGGCCGGTATGATTCATCATTTGTAGATGCTTATTATGGTTCCGATTCTTTAAAGCCTACAAATACAAAAAATGAAATATTTCCGAAAGACAGTTTCTTAGTGCAAGTACAAGAGTTGCAGGACGCATTTTCACTGTTGATAAAAGAAAAAAAGAACGATACAATCGTACAAAGAGCAAATTGGATAAAAGCACAACTGACTGCATTTGGAAGAAGAATAAAAATATTTTCGGGAGAGTATGCAAGCTTTGATAAAGAATCGCTTGAGTTATATGGTGGTACTGCACCTATTTATCCTGAATCACATTACCAGGCTTTGGTGGCACAACTACATACATTATTACCCGGCAAAGGTTCTATTCCTGAAAGGTTTCAATTGCTGGCTAATCGGTTTATTATTCCGAAAAATAAATTAGATACAGTTTTTCGGGCAGCAATTGCAAAGTGTCGTAAAGTAACAAGGGAACATTTTGAGATTCCAGCTAACGAGGATTTTAAATTGGAGTTCGTTACTGATAAACCCTGGAGTGGTTATAACTGGTATAAGGGTAATTATCAGAGCTTCATTCAGGTAAATACCGACCTGCAGATATTTATTGACCGTGCTATTGATGTAGGCAGTCATGAAAGTTATCCGGGTCATCATGTATATAATATGCTTCTTGAAAAAAATTTATATCATGATAAAGGTTGGCTGGAGATTTCTATGTACCCATTATTTAGCCCGCAATCATTGATAGCGGAAGGTTCGGCTAATTATGGAATTGATATGGTATTTCCCGGCATCAATAGTAAAGTAACATTTTGTAAAGAAGTGTTATTGCCATTGGCAGGGTTGGATACTTCAGGTATCACAACTTATTTTCAGGCGTTAGAAATCAGGGGCCAGCTAAATTTTGCCCGTAACGAAGTGGGAAGAGGAATGCTTAACAATACAATGGATTCAGTTACAGTCATGCAATGGTTGAAGGATTATGGTTTGATGAATGAAGAAACGGCTAAAAAAAGTGTCCGCTTTATTACTGTCAACCGTAGTTATATTATCAACTATAATTATGGGTTGGAATTAATTGATAACTATATGCAGGCAAATGGCGGGGATGCTACCCATCCTGAAAAGAGATGGCAGCTTTTTGGAAAGTTGTTAAGTAATCCGGTGCTACCTTCTGATTTAATGAAATTAGATAAGTAAACCTATGGTTGGAGTCTTAGTTCAATTGGCAATTTCATGG
>JAHEMM010000058.1:13321-18394 GCA_024643655.1 Chitinophagaceae bacterium
GCCAATAATCACTTCAAATTCTTATCAAACCAATCTACAAATTGATACATTTCCGGCATCATATCCATTGGATTATGATCGCCACCTTTTTTAATAATAAATTTATTGATAACGCCAGCTTCGTTTAATTTCTCAACAAATGTTTTTGATTGTTGAATGGGAACAGTTTTATCTGCATCACCATGAATGATAAAAACTGGTGGATCGTCTGATGATATAGCATAGATAGGTGAAATTTCTCTTCCTATTTTATTTCTGGTACTTGTATCTGTTATATGATCGTAAGTCCTTGTTTTACTATTCCAAACCCGAAAATCAAAAGCACCATATACACCAGAGCCTTTTAAAAGATCTCCGGCATTTACCATATTGGCACCGGCAAAGCCCCAATTTAAACAATCCGTTGGTGGGTATAATACTGCTGCTGCCTGCACTCTTGATGACATTCGATTGATAGGGTCAGATGCCTCAGTTTCAATTTTATCATCTGCCAGTGCAACTGACAAAGAAAGATTACCCCCTGCTGAGCCACCATGAATGCCTATCTTATTTGGATCAATTTTTAATGTTGTTGCATTGTATCGGATATAGCGAACAGCTCTTTTCACATCTTCAATTTCATCGGGTATTGCATAGCGGGGTTGTGAACCCAATATCACTAAGAATACAGTAAAACCATTATCTAAATACATAGAGGAAGGACGTACAGATCTTTCTGCTTGTTGATAAGAAGAGTACCAGGAGCCTGCCATGACCCATAGTACTACTTTCCCATTTGATTTCGCCCTTGGTTTCAAGTGAAGCATCGTTAAAGCAATGCCATCTTTTCTTCCATAAATCAATTCATCTATAGAATAATTTTTTTTGGCCTTTTCTTTTGCATTCTGTATAAGTTTAGCCCATCTCTTATCAGTATTCAGATTTGAGAAATCGTTCTCTATACCTGTAACATCTGAAGGAGAAATTTTATTTGACGTGGCCATCTTATATAACCAATAAAATGAACTGTCAGGAACATTTGCTTTTGCCATTGCATTAGCGGCCATCCAATACCTATTTAGGTCTGCATCATTACCTTCCATTCTTATGCCTGCTGCATATGCTAATCCAGCATTATCGTATTCTTTTAATTTATTGAGGGAATCTCCTTTTTTATAGAAACTTTCTGCAGACTGCGAGTATGAGAATTGTACAATAAAAGTTAATAAGACAACCACTTGAATTCCTTTCATATTTATTTTTTTATCAGTTGAAGTTAAGCATTCGTAACAGATTTCATTGCAGCATATTCATGAATAGTAAAGCCGTTGGTTTGACTTTTAGCAACTGCTATCATCGCTTTTGCCACATCTCTTCCATGTATTGGTTTATACTTTGAAGGGATTAAAAATGACAGTGTGGACATGATCTTTTTAGAAATGGATTCGCCAACTCTGGATTCGTTTCTATTACCTTTCAAAACAGAAGGCCGCATAATATGTACTGAATTTAAGCCTACGGTTTGAACAGCTTCTTCTATTTCGCCTTTCAATTGCAGATAAAAATTATTGCTTTTTCTATTTGCACCAACGGAAGAAACAAGAACAAAGGTTTCGCAGCCGACCATTTTACTAAACCGGGCAGCATTTACAGCAATATCATAATCTATTTTTCGGTAAGCCGCTTTATCACCTTTTACTTTTTTCTGCGTAGTCCCGATACTACAGAAAATGACATTACTATTGCTTAAAGCCACTAAAATGGAATCGTTGTCACTAAAGTCTACTAATTTCTTTTCTAGTTTGGGATGAGTAAATGGAATTGGTCGGCGAATCAAAATCCTGACAGTGTCAAAATAGCTGTCGTTCAGTAATTCTTCTAAAAGATAATTTCCAATTAATCCCGTGGCACCAATTAGTGTAGCTATCATAAAAATTAAGGATGTTTGCAGTATGCAAATTCAGGAAAATATTTCACTTAAGCCATATAATACATTTGGCATAGATGCGATGGCCCGTTATTTCGCATCATTTGATAATGCAGATGATTTGCAGGAACTCCTGACTCCCAGCTCCCAACTCACGACTCTCATTCTTGGGGGAGGAAGTAATATTCTTTTTACACAGCATTTTGATGGGTTGGTTTTAAAAAATGAAATTAAAGGCATTCATGAAATACATGAAGACAATGAATATGTATATGTAAAAGCAGGAGCCGGGGAGAACTGGCATCAATTTGTTTTATATTGTATTGAAAGAAATTGGGCAGGCGTTGAAAATCTTTCTTTGATTCCGGGTAATGTAGGAGCATCTCCGATGCAGAATATCGGCGCTTATGGAACCGAAATAAAGGATGTTTTTTTTGCACTAGAGGCTTACCACAAGCAGGAAAGAAAAATACTTACATTTTCCCGCAATGATTGTGCATTTGGATATAGGGAAAGTGTTTTTAAGAATAAGTATAAAGATCAGTTTGTAATATTAAATGTCACTTACCAGTTAAAAAAGCATCCTAAATTTAATACCAGTTATGGTGCAATAGAGCAAGAGTTGGTTAAAATGGAAGTGAAGGAACTTTCTATTAAAGCAATTTCTGATGCGGTTATAAATATCCGTTCTTCAAAATTACCAGACCCAAAAGTGATCGGTAATGCTGGCAGTTTCTTTAAAAATCCAGAAATAATTGATGTGCATTTTCAACAACTTAAAAAGCAATTTCCTGAAATTGTGGGTTACCCTTTGCCAAATGGAAATGTGAAACTAGCCGCAGGTTGGTTAATTGAGCAGTGTGGTCCTGAAATGGGAGCAAGCTGGAAGGGTTATAGAAAAGGTGATGTAGGTTGTTATTCAAAACAAGCTTTGGTGTTGGTGAACTACGGAGACGCATCCGGGGAAGTAATTTATAATCTAAGTGAGCGGATACTGGATTCTGTAAAAGAAAAATTTAATGTAGAGATAGAAAGAGAAGTTAACATTATTTAAAATGGACGAAAGCAGCGATTGTTTATTATGTTTGTCTATTATTTATTAAAAATATTTTATGCGAAAAATACTTTTATTGTTAATTACAATTTCGGTTAGCCTTCTTGTTGAAGCCCAGTCAGCAAAATCGATCAACTTTGAATTAGGCGGTCCGGGCTTGGCATCACTTAATTTTGATACACGATTCGGCCCAAAAGAAGATGGCCTTGGTGGAAGAATAGGCGTTGGTGGGTTTAGTCTTCGGGCTGATGGAGAAGGTGTTGGTGTCATCTTTATTCCTATAGGATTAAATTATCTTATCGGAAATGATGAGAAAAATTATTTTGAAGTTGGTGCAGGGCTTACGCCTGTGTTTGCTTCTAATACTTTTGATTCAGATAATTTCTCAACTACTTTCGGGCATGTATTGTTCGGATACAGGATGCAACCAAGAAAAGGTGGATTTATATTCCGGGCATTTATCTCTCCCGTATTTGGGGAATTTGGGTTTTTGCCTTATTACGGAGGAGTGTCATTCGGTTATAAATTTGGAAGCGGCAAGGATAAAAAATAATATTATTTAAAATGAGAACCGCATCATAAGATGCGGTTTTTTTATGCTTCTTCGTCAAATTCGAAATCTTTTTCTGTAAAGTTCATCATACTACCCATCAGGTCTTTAAACTCTACTTTGTTTTCAAAAATCTTTTTACTGATCAATGAATAAGAGGAGAGGCCATGCAATACAAATTCCATTAGTAATGCCGACTGTAATTCATTCGCTTTTGGAAAATATTTTTTAACAAGAGCATGAAGCCCATCAATTTTATAAAGCAAAAGTAGTTTGTCTTTGTCTGTAGTGTTAAAAGAGATATTTAGGTTATTGCCTTTATCAAACCATTGCGTAATAGGTCGATATGGGTTTTCATCAGGCTTTTCTTCCATAGAAACTTTGCCAGTATTTCTTCTTTTCTTTAATTGATCAGGATTAGGAAAATATTCAACAAATTGTGTGCGAATAGCTTTGTCAACCAGATTCATTGCAACTTGATAAGGGCCTTCCTGCTCACCTTCATACACTAATTCTACTTTTCCGGTAATTGATGGAATAATTCCTACAAGGTCACTCATCCAAACCTGTGTTTGTTTCTCATTATTAATGATAGATCTTCTTTCAGCTGAACTTACTGCATTTTCCAAAGCTGAAATAGTAAGTCTGGCACTTACACCACTTTTCTTATCCACCAGCTCACTATTTCTTGCTTCAAAAGCAATCTGCTCTATCAATCTTTTTATTAAGTCACTAACATTTACACTGGCTTTCTGCTCATCGTTGATATCAGCTTCCTGATCAGTTATTGCTAGTGCATTTTCTAATGACTTTGGATAATGCGTTAATATCTGACTTTGAATACGATCTTTTAATGGAGTAACAATAGACCCACGATTAGTATAATCTTCAGGATTGGCTGTAAATACAAATAATATATCTAAAGGTAAACGTAATTTAAATCCACGAATCTGTACATCTCCTTCTTCCAGGATATTGAATAATGCAACCTGTATCCTTGCTTGCAGATCAGGTAATTCATTAATGACAAAAATCCCTCTATTGCTTCTTGGAATGATCCCATAATGTAATACTCTTTCATCAGCAAAACTCAGTTTCAGATTTGCTGCTTTGATAGGATCAATATCTCCAATAAGATCGGCAACACTTACATCAGGAGTTGCTAATTTTTCGCCATAACGTTCGCTTCTATGAATCCAATGAATACCCGTTTCGTCACCGTGTGTGGCAATTTCTTCTTGCGCAAATTTTGAAATCGGATTAATTGGATCATCATTTATTTCACTACCTGCAACTGATGGAACGTATTCATCGAGCAGGTCTACCATCAATCTTGCCATTCTTGTTTTAGCCTGACCCCTTAATCCTAAGAATAGAATATTGTGTTTGCTAAGAATAGCTCTTTCCACATCAGGAACAACTGTATCTTCATAGCCAACAATGCCCGGAAATGTTGTTTCCTGCTTTTTCAATTTAGCAATAAGATTTTGCCTGATTTCTTCTTTAATACTTTTTGGTTTATAACCTGATTCTTTTAGTTCTCCGAGGGTTTTTATTTTTTTA
>JAHEMM010000007.1:0-59984 GCA_024643655.1 Chitinophagaceae bacterium
CCTGGCAGGTGTCACAACCAAACATCCAATTGTCAAACTTTCCTTTCATTGTTTCAGGTATCAACATTTCTTTTAATTCAATGGTGAAATACGAAATACATTTGCTGCCATCAATTACTTTGTCGGGAAGAATTGCATCAGTAGGGCATTCATCAATACAACGTGTACAAGTACCACAATAGTCTTTTGCAAAAGCATTGTCGTATTCCAGTTCCAAATCAGTAATTAAAGTGGCAATGAAATAAAAGGAACCGCTTTCCTTTGTAATCAGATTTCCGTTTTTCCCAATCCAACCTAACCCGCTGCGTTGTGCCCATGATCGTTCAAGAACCGGAGCAGAGTCAACAAATCCTCTTCCATGTATATCGCCAATTTCTTTTTTTATAGAATCAAGAAAAGTATGCAGTGTCGCTCTTATCACTTCATGATAATCTTTTCCAAAAGCATATTTTGATATTTTTGGCGCATCTTGAACTTGTTGTGTTGCAGGATAATAATTCTTGAGCAGGGTGATTACCGTTTTTGCACCGGGTACAAGAAGGGTGGGATCTGTTCTTATATCAAAATGATTCTCCATATATTTCAAGCTGCCATGCATATCTCTTCGAAGCCAATTTTCTAGCTTTCTTGCATCATCATCCAGTTTTTGTGCTTTGGCAACTCCACAAAAATCAAAGCCGAGTCGGGTAGCCTGCTCTTTGATGAATTGGGTATATTGATGAATTGATTTCAATCAGCTAATTTTTAGTAAAAAATGAAGTAACAATATTTAAGTTATTAATTAATTTTCGTAGAATTGGAGACTAAAACTTTTCCGTTTTCCATTATACCTAATTTTATGAAGCTAAGTAAAACATTATTTTTTACCTGTAGTTTATTATTTACCCAAATTCTGCATGCACAAAAGGGTGTTAAGTATAAATTTGGTGATATTAAAGCATCAGATTTTAACATAGCAGCCTATGCAATAGATAGCAGTGCTGCTGCAGTTATACTTGCAGATATTGGTTCATCCGACTTTGAAGGAAACAACAAAGGAAGCTTTTCTTTGCTCTTCAAAAATTACAGAAGGGCACATATACTCTCCAAAAACGGATATGCTATAGCTGATGTAGAAATTCCTTTATATACGAATGGGACGCTGGAAGAAGAGCTGCAAAACCTGAAGGCAGTAACATATAATCTTGAAAATGGAAAAGTAGTTGAAACCAGATTGGACATAAAAAATGCAGTATTTAAAGATAAGATCAATAAAAACCTTGTAATCAGAAAATTTACTTTCCCCAATATTAAAGCAGGTTCCATTATTGAATTTGAATATAAAGTATTATCTGATTATGTCTTTAATCTGCAACCATGGGATTTTCAGGGTCAGTATCCCCGATTATGGAGTGAGTATACAGTCGGTATGCCTGCATTTTATACTTATATAACCCTTTCCCAGGGTTACCAGCCATTTTTAGAAAAAACTCAAAAAACTAATATCGTTAATTTTCAGTTGAATGATCCAGGTGGTGCCGGTGCAACTGAAAAATATTCATTTAATTCAAATGTTACTACTTTCAAATGGGTTATGAAGGATGTTCCTGCTTTAAAAACAGAAAGTTATACTTCAACTCTAAAAAATCATATTGCCCGTATTGAATTTCAGTTACAATCCATAGGTGACCCTTTTCAATTTAAAAATGTAATGAACACATGGCAGGTTGTTGCAAAAGATTTATTGGATGATGAAGAATTTGGCGCCCAGCTTAAAAAGGACAACACCTGGTTGAAAGATGAAGTAGCATTAGCCATAAATGGAGCTACTCAAACGTTGATAAAGGCAAAAAAAATCTATGAATGGGTCAGGGATAATTTCACTTGCACAAATAATAATCGTCGTTATCTTGAAAAGTCGTTGAAAAACGTAATGAAAGATAAAAATGGAAATGAAGCTGAAATTAACCTGTTACTTATTGCCATGTTAAGAAGAGCAGATATTATGGCTGACCCCGTTATGCTCAGTACCCGTTCTAATGGATATATACATGCAGTATATCCAATGCTCAACCGGTTCAATTATGTGATATGTTTGACTGTAATAGATGGAAAAGATTATTATTTGGATGCCAGTGAGTCCGGTATGGGCTTTGGTAAATTAAATTATGAGTGTTTTAATGGTAATGCAAGAATAATTGATTTAAAAGCAACACCGATAGATTTAAATGCACAGGATTTAAAGGAAGTAAAAAACACAACTGTGTTTATTATCAATAATGAAGAAGGGAAACAAATTGGTAGTATGACAAAGGTTCCCGGCTATTTTGAATCGAATACTATACGTAAAAAAATTAAAGAAAAGGGCCATGAGGAGTTATTAAAAGATATTAAAAAAGGATTTGGAACTGAGGTTGATATTACTGAAAGCAGAATTGATTCAGTTTCAAATTTTGATGAGCCTGTAGGCATGTATGTTGAGTTTGATGTCAGGCCAAATACAGACGATATTATATATATGAACCCAATGATTAGCGAAGGCTTTAAAGAAAATCCATTTAAATCTGCAACTCGTTTTTTCCCAATAGAAATGCCTTATGCTGTTGATGAGACTTTTTCCATGCAATTGGAAGTTCCTAACGGATATTTGGTAGATGAGTTGCCTAAGCAGACGATCGTCAAATACAATGATGAAGGAGATGCAATATTCGAGTACAGAATATCTACTTCTGGTTCAAGTATCTCTTTTCGTTCGAGACTGGTTATCAACCGGACATTTTTTATGCCCGATGAATATGAAAATCTTCGTGAGTTTTTCAACCTGGTTGTTAAAAAGCATAATGAGCATATTGTTTTTAAAAAGAAAACAACTCCATGAAAAAAAAGCTGGTAATAATTTCTGCTGCAATTTTTTTATGCATTTCTGCATTGGCGGAAGATGGTGAATATGCAGTTTCAAAGATTAGTCCTGCATTGTTGAAAAATGCCCATGCAGTTTTAAGGCTGGAGACATTAAGTCTTGAAATTATTGGCCATACTAAAACCACATATAAGAATCATTATGTGATTACGATTTTGAATGAAAACGGAGAACAATGGTCACCTTTTTATGAATATTATGATAAGCACAGGAAAATAGAATCTGCAGAAGGTTTTTTATATGATGTGAATGGAAAATTACTTAAGAAAGTGAAGTTGAAGGATATGGAAGACGTAAGCGGAGTTTCAGAAAGCAGCCTTATTGATGATGACCGGGTGAAGCGGCATAGCTTTTATCATAAAGTTTATCCTTACACGATTGAGTACAACGTTGAAATTTCCAATAGCAGCACTCTTTTTTTTCCTTATTGGGTACCGCAAGGCAGAGCTGGAATATCGGTTGAACAAAGCTCAATGAAAATAATTTGTAACGAGGATTATCAATTCAGGTATAAAGCATTTAATTATTCATCAGCGCCAATTGTTACAATCGAAAAGAATAAGAAGATTACTAGTTGGTCAGTAAAAATATTGCCTTCTATAAGCAAAGAACTATATGGTCCGCTTTGGCATGAGTTGACAACCATGGTGATTTTTGGGCCAACTGAATTTCAAATTGATGAATACCAGGGCAACATGCTTACCTGGCAAGATTTTGGAAAATTTATTCATTCCCTAAAACAAGGCAGAGATGTTTTGCCGGATAATGTAAAACAAAAAGTACATGCTTTGACGGATGGTATAAGTGATGTTAAAACTAAAATTGCTTTGCTATATGCATACTTGCAAAAAAATACAAGATATATAAGTATTCAATTGGGAATAGGTGGCTGGCAACCCTTTGAAGCAAAATTTGTAGCCACCAAAGCGTATGGTGATTGTAAGGCTTTGACAAACTATATGTATAGTCTTTTAAAAGAAGCGGGTATAAAATCTTTTTATGCATTAATCAGGGCAGGTGCTAATGCCGGGTATATCACAGCCGATTTTCCCTCTCAGCAGTTTAATCATGTTATTTTAAGTGTACCGCTGGCAAACGATACTGTTTGGCTGGAGTGTACCAGTCAGACTTTACCAATGGGTTATCTGAGCGATTTTACCTGCGACCGTTTTGCATTACTGGTAGATGAAGATGGAGGCAAACTGGTCCGTACCCCTAAATACGGACTTAATGAGAATACAGCCATCCGAAAAGTATATGCCAGGCTAAATTCCGAAGGAACATTAAAGGTTAATTCAATTACAAACTATACAGGCTTACAGCAGGATGATCTGCATGGTATGATCAATAATTTATCTAAAGAAAAAGTGAAGGAGTACCTGGAAAGGGATCTTGACTTTGCTACTTATGATATTGACAGATTTGAATACAAAGAAAACAAATCGGTGTTACCGGTTATTAATGAAGCATTAGATATTACTGTAAGTAATTATGCAACAATAAGCGGTCGTCGGCTTTTTATTGTTCCGAATGTTATGACAAGAAGCCATCGTAAACCTGTAAAAGATGATCAAAGAAAGTATGACGTCATACTTAATTACGAATTTAGGGATATTGATTCAGTAGAAATAGAAATTCCCGAGGGTTATACAGTTGAATCCCTTCCTGCTAATGTTACTGTTACTTCTCAGTTTGGTAAATACAGTATTACATCTAAACTCAACGGGAATAAAATTACTTGTTTCAGAATAGCTGAACAGTATAGCGGACGTTTTCCCGCAGCTTCCTATAATGAAATGGTAAAATACTACGAAGACGTTTATAAAGCAGACAGGGCAAAAATGGTATTGGTAAAGAATGAAGCCACTAAAGGGTTTTAGGACAATTATCTTTCATTTGCTTATCTGCAATTTTCTTTAAATCTAAATGCACATTAGCTCTTTCTTCTCCCAGCAAGTTTTTTACAAAAACGATATAAGCATAGCCTCTGCAAAAATCAATCATAGGCCAGGTGCCAAATAATCCTGGACTTGCCAATGTAGTTGCGATTACTGTTTTTTTAACTGTCGTACCCGGCATTGGGGGAACAACTGTCTTTACAGGTGTTTTATTGTCTTTTATCACTTCCGTAAATACCATTTCTTCAATCGCCCAGCTACCCGATGCATACTTAAATCCTTCTGCAGATTTTGGAGCATAAGCGACCTGATCTACTGTATTACGTACTATCCTCATTTCGTTTACTGCACTTTCACTCAATATCTGTACACCATTATACTTTCCCTTATTTAAAAGCATCACTAAAAATTTCATATAATCATCAGCGGTAGATTTTGCTCCACCTGATGGATTGACTGGGCCACCACCCACTTCTGCAAATGTAGTTTTCGTCATGCCCAGCGGCATAAACAATTTTGTACGGATCAATATTTCAAACTTTTTCCGGCTGATTACTTCCAGTATCCGCCCGGCAATATTCAAACCGATATTGCCATACCAAAAATCTGTACCTGCATTTGCTCTAATACTTTGGGATGCAAATCCATTTACTTCTTCTTCCAGTGAAGCAAATTTTCTACGTTTTAATAATTTTTTAATCATACCGCCTTCATCATCTATTCCCGTCATATGGCTAAGGCATTGGCGAATAGTAATATAACCTTTAAAGTATTTATCAAACTCAGGAATGTATTTCACCACTTTATCATCCAACGATAATTTTCCTTCATCTACAAACTGCATTACCAAGGCAGCTGTTAACCATTTGCTGCAACTGGCAATCTTTACCTGCGTTTTACTATTAAAGGTTCCTATTTCTTTTTGATAAAGCAGTGAATCCTTATCCCATATCATTGCCACCAGATCTTTACCAAGAATATTTTGCTTAATAGATAATTCAGCATCAAATGCAGACCAGTTATATTGAGCAGAAACAGGCTGTAAGAATAGCAGGAAAACTATAACTGATATGACTTTCATGCAGATTGATTTAACTTTATATGACATAGTTACACCCCCTAACCCCCTAAAGGGGGAATGCCCGATTTTTGCTATCATAATATGGTTGATTTTAAAAAAGACAAAGAAATAATTATTTAATCATAAAAATAAATCCCCTTTAGGGGTCTGGGGTATGAATTTAGGAAACTTCACCATAAAAGCCGCCGAAGCATTTCAGCAGGCGCAACAAATTGCTTTTAATGCACAAAGTCCAAATATTGAGACGGAGCATATACTGAAGGCGTTGCTTGATCTGCAGGATTCTCCTGTAGATTATCTATTAAAGAAAAACAATGTTACAGTTAACTTAGTTGATACCAAACTGGATGAGTTAATAAACAAACTTCCCAAATCTTCTGGTGAACCAGCACAGCAGATAAGCCGTGATGCAAACAGTGTGGTGTTAAGAGCAGGTGCTACATTAAAGCAATTCAAAGATGAGTTCGTAACACCGGAACATTTGTTACTGGCCATAGTACAGGGAAATGATTCTACCGGAAAGTTGCTGAAAGATGCGGGTCTTACTGAAAAAGGATTAGTAGCCGCCATCAACGAATTAAGAAAAGGCGATACTGTAACTTCTCAAACACAATCACAGGAATACAATGCATTGAATAAATATGCAAAGAATTTAAATGAATTGGCAAGACAAGGTAAACTGGATCCTGTTATCGGCCGTGATGAAGAGATAAGAAGAACATTACATATTCTTTCCCGTAGAACAAAGAACAATCCGATATTGGTAGGTGAGCCTGGTGTTGGTAAAACAGCTATTGCTGAAGGTATTGCTCATCGTATAGTAAATGGCGATGTGCCAGAGAATTTAAAAAGTAAAATTATCTATGCATTGGATATGGGTTTATTGATTGCTGGTGCAAAATATAAAGGTGAGTTTGAAGAAAGATTAAAAGGTGTTGTTAAAGAAGTGGCCGCCAGCGATGGAGAGATAATTTTATTCATTGATGAGATTCATACCCTTGTAGGTGCAGGTGGTGGCGAAGGTGCTATGGATGCAGCGAACATCTTAAAACCTGCTTTGGCAAAAGGTGATCTTCGGGCAGTTGGTGCAACTACTTTGAACGAGTACCAGAAATTCTTTGAAAAAGATAAAGCATTAGAAAGACGTTTTCAAAAAGTAATGATTGATGAGCCAGATATTGAAGATGCTATTTCAATCCTTCGGGGATTAAAAGAAAGGTATGAAACACATCACCATGTTCGAATAAAAGATGAAGCCATCATTGCAGCCGTGGAATTAAGTAGCCGTTACATCACCGATCGTTTCTTACCCGATAAGGCAATTGATCTGATTGATGAGAGTGCAGCCAAGCTGCGCCTCGAAATGAATTCAATGCCCGAAGAACTGGATACATTGGAAAGGCAAATACGACAGCTTGAAATTGAGAAAGAAGCTATAAAGAGAGAGAATGATGAAATCAAGTTGAAAGAACTGAATACAGAAATTGCAAATCTCTCTGTTTCAAGAGATACGTACAAAGCAAAATGGACGCAGGAAAAAGAACTGGTAGAAAAAGTGCAGAATGCAAAAGCAGATATCGATCACCTGAAGCAAGAAGCAGAAAAAGCTGAACGGGAAGGTGACTATGGAAAAGTAGCTGAGATACGCTACGGTAAAATAAAAGACAAAGAACAATTGATTGTTGATGTCACCAAGCAAATTGAAGAAAGTGGTGAGAAGCGATTATTAAAAGAAGAAGTAGATGCAGAAGACATAGCTGAAAGTGTAGCGAAGTCAACCGGTATTCCGGTTTCAAAAATGCTACAAAGTGACAGAGAAAAATTATTAAAACTCGAAGAGCATTTACATGAAAGGGTAGTAGGGCAGGAGGAAGCCATCATTGCGGTGGCAGATGCCATTCGCAGAAGCCGTGCAGGATTGCAGGACCCAAAGAAGCCAATTGGCTCATTCATCTTCCTTGGTACTACCGGTGTGGGAAAAACGGAATTAGCAAAAGCTCTCGCAGAATATCTCTTCGATGATGAAAGTATGATGACGAGAATCGATATGAGTGAGTATCAGGAAAAACATACCGTGAGCAGACTTGTTGGTGCACCTCCCGGCTATGTAGGGTATGATGAAGGTGGACAGCTAACCGAATCTGTAAGAAGAAAACCATACAGTGTTGTATTGCTCGATGAAATTGAAAAAGCACATCCCGACGTATGGAATGTATTATTACAGGTTTTAGATGATGGCAGGTTGACTGATAATAAGGGTCGTGTGGTTAATTTTAAGAACACCATCATAATTATGACCAGCAATATCGGTAGTCATCTTATACAAGAGGCTTTTGAGGATGTGAATGAAAATAATGTAGAAGAAGTAACTGATAAAGCAAAAACAGATGTCATGTTATTATTGCGTCAAACTATCCGCCCCGAGTTTTTGAACAGGGTAGATGACATCATCATGTTTACCCCATTGCTTAAAAAAGAGATACGTGGTATTGTAAGCATACAATTAGAAAGCTTAAAGAAACTGGTAGCACAAAGCGGCATACAATTACAGTTTAGCGAATATGCACTCGACTTTCTGGCCGAGCAGGGTTTCGATCCACAACTGGGAGCAAGGCCATTAAAGCGGCTCATACAAAAAGAGATCGTCAATCAGTTGTCAAAAAGATTATTGGCTGGTGATATTGATAAAACAATTCCAGTATTGGTAGATGTGTTTGATGGAGTAGTTGTGTTTAGAAACGAAATGCCTGAACTTGAAAAGAACGGAAAGAAAAAATAAAAGAAAATTGATTTCAAAAAACCCTAACTAAAGTTGGGGTTTTTAATTTATGAGGCGTTCCATAAATTCCTAATCAAATACTAAAAAGATGGAAATTAACAAGTCCTTTCTGTGGAATTGCTCAATCGCTGAATCTCATTGTAAGCATGAGAAAAATTCCATACATTATATTGTTAATTATATTAACTGCCTGTTATCAAAAAGATAAAACATCGCCAATAACAGATATATCGCTTATAGAGCCTGTTGCAACTGATTATAAATATTTAAATGATATTCCACCTCCAAAAGGTTATAAAAGAATTGTTGGCAATCCCGATTCATTTGAGAATTGGATGCGTAAGTTGCCTCTGAAAGATGATAAAACTGTTTATTTATATAATAATACTATTAAGCCAAATCAGTCAGCTCAGTATGCGGTAATAGATATGCCACGCAGTAAAACTGATTTGCAGCAATGCGCAGATGTTGTAATGCGTCTAAGAGCTGAATATTTATTTGCACAGAAAAAGTTCGATGCTATTCGATTTATGGATTATAATAAGAAGTGGTACGTTTGGAAAGGTGGTAATAACAGACAACAATTTGAACAGTATTTGCAGCAAGTGTTTGGATGGTGTGGTTCAGCATCGTTAGATAAACAATTGGATCCGGTTGAAAATTACAAGAATTTAAAAACTGGCGATGTGTTTATCAAAGGCGGTTTTCCAGGTCATGCAATGATTGTTTCAGATATGGCTGTTAATGCTAAAGGAGAAAAAGTGTTTATGTTAATTCAAGGTTATCAGCCTGCACAGGATATTCATATTGTTATTAATCCAATGGATAAAGCATTAAGTCCCTGGTATCGGCTCAATTCCGAAAATGAAATTTATACACCTGAGTGGACATTTTATAAAAATCAATTGCATACCTGGTGATAAAGTTTTGAATGATTAAGCCTAATTAATTTAATGTTTTACTGAGGTGTAGTATTCACTTTCATTTCTGAAAGAGTTGTTCCTCCTTTTATTCCAAAATCCAATGTGCGGATCGGGAATGGAATGGTAATATTATTTTCATCATAAGCTTTCTTAATTCGCATGACAGCGTCATTAATATTCAACAATTAATTGTAACAATGGGAGAATATATTTTATTAGTTGGGGGCAATAATTTCATTTCAATGCTGAATTTTATCTATACAAATAATTAAATGTTTATCTGCTGGCTTGTTATTTATTAAATAATCTGCAATAATTAGTTATCTTGTATATGTAATTTTTTATCACTGCAAAGAAATAAGTATGCGAATTGTCAAAACTATATTTACCGGTTTTTTTGTTTTAGTAGTGGTGGGTTGTATCAATGCACAATTGGCGCCTGGAAAAACTTATCCGACAAGAACTGAAAAAATATATCCGCTACGAAAAAATAGTTTCAATAATAATAATGAGTGTAGTGAAAGAAGACAAGGAGGAAACGCTAGGACTGTCAACGGCTATAAGGTATTTGATGGTGCACAAGATGGTTATCGGCAGGTAGATCCGCAGATTGCAGTTGGGAAAAACTATATTTTGCAAGGAACAAATAATGGACTTCTCGTGTATGATAAAAATGGGAATTATAAATCCGGTGTATCGCAAAAATGTTTCAATGATGGCATTGATCCCAAAATGTTTTATGATGTTCATAATGATATTTATGTTTTTGATCTTTGGTGGTATTATGATGCACAAAAAGAAAAACCTGTTAATATTTCAGTTTCAGAAACTGGAAATCCATTAGGAGCCTGGAACACTTACCCTATTTCATTAAAGGATGCAGTTGATGGTGGCGGTATTGGTTTTAGTCGTCAATGGATTGCTTATTCGTTCCCGGGAGGAAAAGAAAATACCTTGCTAATGCGAACTGCTGATGCAAAAGCTGGTCGCCCCGTAACAGTATATCATTTTGCTGGAAGTCTTGGCCATCCGGTTTTTACACAAGATGCAATAAATGAACTTTATTTTTTTGAAATAACAGGGAATGATTTCATTATTCGCAAAGTACAAGAAGATGCGTCGGGTAATCCGTATTGTGAGATTGTTTCAGCTAAACCGCATAATTTAAAATATATAAACTATCCACCACCTTCTCCACAAAAAGGAACGGATCAAAAAGTTTCAAGTGGCGATCGTAATCCTAAAAATTTGGTTTTACAAAATGGTCATATTTGGTTTTCACATGCAGTTAATTGTGAAAACCGTTCAGCAGTACAGTGGCATCAGATAAATATTACGACTGGTGCAATTGTACAAACAGGGATTATTAAAAGTCAGACCTCTAATTACATACAAACAACTATTGCAGTAAATAAAAAAAACGATGTGCTGGTAGGATTTCAGGAAGTACATGCAGGAATGTATATAAGTCCTAGAATGGCTTATCGAAAATGGAATGATCCGGATGGGTATCTAAGTGATATCATTAGCCTGGGTGAAGGTAAAGGGGCAACAGATGGAATGAGTTGGGGCGATTACAGTGGAAGTGTAATCGATGGCGATAATTTATCAGATTTATGGACAGTACAAAGTATAACAAATGAAAAAGGGAAAGGTGAAACGATTATTGCAAAAGTTCCTTTTACAAAAAAAAGAGGTTTCTGGTGGTGGCTTTTTAATTGGTAAAATATTCATCTATTATACATGAAACTATTGTCGTTGTATTAAATCGTATCATTACTGTATTGCTTTAATTTAGTATTTTATCCAACAAAAATTTTTTATGTCAGCATTTAATCGTCGAAACTTTCTTAAAGCATCTGGTATTGCTGTCTTGCCTGCATTCATTCCAAATCGTAATTTATACGCAAATAATACAATTAATAAGTTTATTCCTAAGGAAGATGACACTGTCCTTTTATATGGTGATGGCATCATGTATGAGCCTGATCAGTATATTGAACAACTTCAACAGTTTAACACTAAGAATGCAATCAAAAAAGATCGTTATGGTACAGGTGGGGTAGTAACAGCATTAGAAACAAAATTTGAAGAAATTACAGGAAAGGAAAAGGCTATTTTTATGCCAAGTGGTACAATGGCTAATCAATTTGCTATAGCTGTATTAAGTGGAGAGCATACAAAAGTATTTGTACAGGATACCAGTCATATTTACAGGGATGAGGCTGATGCTGCACAAGCTGTTTTTCAAAAAAGATTAATGCCTTTAGCCAAAGAAGCAACATATTTTACAGTAGCTGAATTAAAGAATGCTATTGAATCATTAAGCAGTCATGAGGTGTTTCAAAGTGGTATTGGAGCTGTTTCTATTGAAAATCCTGTAAGAAGATCTGATGGTCGATTTGTACCAATTGAGGAGATAAAAAAGATCAGCGAATACTGCAGAACTAATAATATAAAGTTGCACTTGGATGGAGCCAGGATATATATGGCTTCTGCATGGACAGGGATTAGTATAAAAGAATATGCGTCTTATTTTGATACTATTTATATTTCTCTTTATAAATATTTAGGAGCATCTGGTGGTGCTATACTTTGTGGTGATAATAATGTGATTAATAAAATGCCACACCTGATTAAAATTCATGGCGGTAATATGTATGGCAATTGGACAAATGCTGCAATGGCATTGCATCGATTAGAAGGGATAGAAGACAGATTACAAAAAACGATGATAAGGGCAGATGAAGTTTTTTCCGCTATCAACAAATTTTCTTCTATTAAGATCAATTCACTTGAGGACGGAACGAATATTTACAGTCTTGAACTAGGGAATAATATAAACGGAATTAAATTCCAGGAAACATTAGCCAAAAATTATAATATCAGAATGGGAAGGCCTGATAATAGTAACAAAGTCATGATTACTGTAAATGAAACATTGTTATTTATGGATGCTAATAATTTTATTGACTCATTTAAATCTGCATTATCTGTTGCAAAAAAATGAATAATACGATATTCCTCTAATTGATTAATGATGTATTTTCTTTTATATCGCTGATCGCTGAAAACAATTTATCAAGGTCTTTCTGGTCATTAAAAGCGTTTACAGAATATCGCAAATACACTTTATCTCCATGTCGCATAACTGGTATTTGAATTTTATATTGATCAAAAAACAGGTCATGTAGTTTTTCAGGTTCAGTTGTTTTTATTGGGGCACTAAATAATTGTAATATAAAATCATCATTAACAGGAGCAAGCGGAGATGTGCTTAAAAGGCTGCACAATTTTTCGGCATTATGCTGAACAAGTTGCCTGCAACTGGCAGCTACTTTTTCCCAGCTATGCTCAGTCATAAAATCAATTGCTGAAGGTATAGTTAAAAATGCAGAGTAATCCCTGGATCCATTCATTTGATGGTAATCTAAAAATTGAGAATCGGAGGGAAACATGGCATCGTAGCCCCAACTAATTATCAAAGGGTCAACTGTTGGTTGTAACTCTTTTCTTACGTATAAAAATGAACTTCCTTTTGGAGTCATCATCCATTTATGACAGGCACCAGTATAATAATCTGCTTGTAATGATTTAAGATTTAAAGGTAAGTGTCCAGGCGCATGGGCGCCATCTACAAACGTTGGAATTCCTTTTTCTTTTGCAATAGCACATATTTCTTCTACCGGAAATCGTAATGCTGTAGTACTGGTTATATGACTTAAAAATATAAGTTTTGTTTTTGCTGTTAAGCCTTTGAAGAATGCTTCAATAAAATGTTCTTTATTTTGAATAGGGAGTGGAATTGGTTGACGTACAAATCTGGCTCCTGCTTTTTTGCAATAGTAACTCCATGCTTTATCGCAAGCACCATATTCAAGATCGGTTGATAAAATTTCATCACCTTCTTTTAATTCTATACTTTTTGCTACAGTATTTACAGCATATGAAGGATTGGTTACATATACCAGATCATTCTTATCACAATTAATATACTTGCCCAACGCTTCTCTAGATTGTTCCAGATATTTTAATCCCTTAGAGGTGATAAAATGAACTGGCTCCTGCTCTAATTCTAATTGAAATTGCTGATATTTCTGAAATACAGGTTTTGGGCATGCCCCAAATGAGCCAAAATTGAGAAATGTAATATCATCTCTTAAAAGAAATAGCGACTTAAGATTTTCCATAGCTCAAAAATAGGTAGTTAAATTAAGAAGAGTAAAGTCAAAAATTTGATATAATAAGGATGGCTGTCTATAAAAAATGAATTATATTCATTTATCTATAATCGAAAATAAAAAATTATAACGATGAAAAAATTCTTATTGCTTCTCTCAGTGTTTTTATTTATTACTACCCTTGTAATGGGGCAAAGTGATGCAACTACAAAGATTAGAAAAGAAGGTCTTGAGAATTCTAAAGTTATGGATATTGCTTTTCATCTTACTGATGTAAGTGGGCCAAGGTTAACTAATTCACCAGGTTATTTTAGAGCTGCTAATTGGGCAAAAGCAGAGTTAACAAAAATGGGATTGGTGAATGCAACATTAGAACCCTGGGGCGATTTTGGAATGGGCTGGGAGCAAACTCGTTGCTATGTTGCTATGACGGCTCCTTATTATACACCGATGATTGCAATTCCAAGAGCATGGACTGGCAGTACACCCGGAAATGGTATTATTAACAGTGATGTAATTCTAATTAAAGCAAATGACTCAACAGAACTCTATCAACGATATGCTAATAAAATAAAGAATAAAATTGTACTGTTTTATTCAGCCGATACATTACATCCTTCTTTTGAACCTGATGGAAATCGATTTACGAATGAACAGTTGGAAGATATGGCAAGTGCAAAACCACAATCCTCTACCGGTGGTCGGAGAAATTTTACACCTGAACAATTGGCTGCGTTTCGACAACAAAGAGAATTAAGCCGTCAGATGAATGATTTCTATAAAAAAGAGAAACCAGCATTAGTCTTAAGTATGAGTGGCAGGGGAAATGATGGAACATTATTTGTATCTGGTGGCGGATCATCAGAAAAAGGTGCTGAAAATAGTTATGCTTATGTAATGTTATCCAGCGATGATTATCTAAGGGTGCAACGGTTAGTAGAAGCTGGAGAAAAAGTAATGATGGAAACTGAAGTTAAAACAAAATTTTATGATAAAGACATTAAAGGTTACAATGTAATTGCTGAGATTCCTGGAACAGATCCAATTTTAAAAAATGAAATCGTCATGCTAGGGGGACACCTTGATAGTTGGCAAGGAGCAACTGGTGCAACAGATAATGCGGCTGGCTGTGCTGTTATGATGGAAGTAGTTCGGATAATCAAATCAACTGGACTTCAGCCAAAGAGGACCATTCGTATTGCATTGTGGAGTGGGGAGGAGCAAGGATTGTTAGGATCCCGGGGATATGTTAAAGATCATTTTGCAGATCCGGCAGATATGATTTTAAAACCTGAACATGAAAAAGTATCGGCTTATTATAATCTGGATAATGGTACTGGAAGAGTAAGAGGTATTTATTTACAAGGGAATAAAAATGCAGGGCCTATTTTTTCTACCTGGCTTGAGCCATTTAATGATCTTGATGCAAAAACTGTTACAATTAACAATACCGGCGGAACGGATCATCAGGCTTTTGATGGAGTTGGTATTCCCGGATTTCAATTTATACAAGATGAAATTGAATATGATACAAGAACTCATCATACTAATATGGATACATATGATCATCTTGTACCCGAGGATTTGAAACAGGCCTCAACTATAATAGCTTCATTTGTATTTAATACTGCTCAAATGGATCAGAAAATACCCCGAAAAGAGTTACCGAAACCTAGGGGAAATAACGCCAGAGGGTTTTAATTTTTTAAATAATCAAAGGGTTTAATATGGCAGAATTAAAAACACTACGAAATAAAGCCAGTGTTATTCAGTTTTTATCATCTGTAGAAAATGAAGATAGAAGAAAGGATAGTAAAGCATTACTAAAGCTTTTTAAAGAAGTTGTAAAAGAAAAACCCGAAATGTGGGGAACGAGTATTGTTGGTTTTGGGTCGTATCACTATCAATCCGAGAGAAGTAAACAGGCGGGAGAATGGATGTTGACTGGTTTTTCTCCACGCAAACAAAACCTAACAGTTTACATTATGAATGGCCCCAAAAGATATCCTGAGTTATTAGGTAAACTTGGAAAGTATAAAATAAGTACTGGATCATGTATTTATATAAATAAACTATCTGATGTTGATACTAAAGTTTTACAAACATTAATTAAAACATCAGTGAAAGAAATGAAAGCAATGAATAAAATAAAATAATTTTATTCGTTGCTACTATGCTTTTTCTTAATACTGATAACAAATCTTTTTCAAACAAGTTGTTACATTTTAACTAAACCCTATTTCTAGGCGATTGAAGTGGATTGGGAAAATAAATGGGAAATATTTTTTATAATTACAAAAATTAAAAAATTCGTTAATCCTTGTTTATCAATTGTTTTAGTTGCTATAATAGTGTAAATCAGATAAACTTTTGGAAAAGTGCAATAAAAATCGTATTATCTAACTATTCTGCGGTATCTCCGCTCTATTTACTCACTTAAAAATTAATTATATATGATGAATGTTATGAATTATCAAGATTACGATGTTATACTGGATGTATTTAAGGCCATTGAGAAAGATAAGTTTGAAGAAGCACAAGAATGCCTTGATGGAAGGTTTAGATCTGTTATTTTGAAAAAAGAAGTAAAGGGAGAAGAGTATCTTGAATTATATCGTCGTATTAAAGAAGGTATGCCAGATGCTAAATTTGAAATTGTAGATCTTACTTCAGACGGCGAAACTTTTAAAGCAAAACTTAAAATAAAAGGAACTCATACTCATACAATGCCATCATTAAAGAAAGGATGGAAAAGTTCAAAAAAGACGGGAAAAAAAATAAATAAAATTGTTACCTCTGTAGAAATAGTTTTGAGAAGCGATAAGATTATGGAAATACGTAATTTAAAACCTGGTAATGGAGTAGCTGCCGGCTTATTGGATGAATTGAATTTGTTACCGAAGAGTTATTCGAAGAATTAGGAAATTATTGTAATATAAAAAAAGCAACACCAGTTTATCTGGTGTTGCTTTTTTTATAGGGGTTTAATTATTTGATTGCTACAATTTCAATTTCCTGTATAATTTTAGAATTTCTGTTTACTTCAAAAACTACAGAATTCTTGGTTTTATTGGAAATGATTTCAAATTTCAGGCTGCTTTCCCCAAGTTCTTCAGTATTGATAGCAAACTTTTTTGTAAAGATTTCACCTTTAATATTTTCACGGTAAAGTGAGTTGCCAAATTCATCACTTATAAGAATAGTGAAATTATTTTGCTCAGTATTGCCATTAAAGCTTAATTCAAAAACAGGAAATGTATTTACGTTCCCATAATATTTGATTGCAACCGGAACTTCTGATAATGGTTTTTCAGCCTGCACTTTTTGGGTTGCACTTAAGGTGAATACAGTAATAAATGCGATTGCGATTAAATGATTGTCATTAAAGATTTTTTTCATAATAAAAGGGTTTAGTGTTTAAAAATGTTTAAAAAATTGGGACAATAATCGCTGTAAAAAAATCAATAGGGCAAGTAGCAGTTAGAAGAATTCCGTTTTGTTTTCCGGATTTTAAAGCAATTGTATTTGCTTTGATGATGTAAAAGTAATTAGCGATTTTTTAGAATACTAATCAAGATTGATAGCTAATTGGTATTGCCAACGAAATGTAGTTGATGCCTAAATTATTAAGATTCATCATATTAAGTTAATGTAGAAAAGTGATGGCCAAAGAAGATTTTTGAGGTTAAAAACTCAATTCTTTTTTTGATTAAAAAAGATATCAATTATTCTTAACTAATATTGTAGAAATCAATTTTGAACATTTTCTAGTTACAATAGTTATTTTGGATTCTTTATTTTATTAATTAAAATGTTGATAATCAGCAAAATAGATGAGTGTTAAGAAAATAGGGATAACGGTATTTGGAAGGGTACAAAAATATATTAACTTCAGCCGCTTCAGCTTAATGAAAAAGAGTTATAATTAGCACTTTTTCAACTAAATGGCTGAAAATTTGTTTGTAAATAAATATAAAATTAGAACCCTGATTAAGGGATAAAAAAAGGAGATAAAATGGCTTTTAAAAAAGATGATGTAATCATCATCGAACCTCGGGAAATGTTTGTGGGTAATAAAGATGCTGCTGTTACTCTTATAGAGTTTGGTGAATACGAAAGTGAGGAATGTGCCAAAGTAAATGAAATTGTAAAGCAATTACTTGAAGCGTATGATGGTAAAATAAGATTTCAATTCAGACACTTTCCATTAACCTTAATTCATCAACGTAGTTTGAAGGCAAGTGAATCTGCAGTAGCCGCCGGGCAGGAAGGAAAATTTTGGGAAATGCATAATGTGCTTTTTGCCAATAGACGAAATCTTGGAACTACTAGTTTGAAATTGTATAGTAAAGAGGCGGGAGTAAACAATAAGAAGTTTCTTGATGAATTAGTGAATGGAGTTTATGGTTGGCAAGTGCAGGATGATATTAAAGAAGGACGAAATCGTGGCGTAAAAGACATTCCTGTGTTTTTCGTGAATGATGAGATGGTTTCTGGTAAGCCAACTTTTGCAAATCTTAGTGCTGCGCTTGATGCTGCATTAAAGAAAGGCAAATCAAAAACAACTACAAAGAAAGCTACTGCAAAAAAAGCAGCACCTAAGAAAAAACAAAAAGCTTAATTCATTTTTTAATAAAAGAAAACCCCGTCTTTAAATTTAAAGACGGGGTTTATTATTTTATTAATGCCAGTTATTTAAATGATTAGTAAGGCATCGCCATAACTGAAGAATCGATACTTATCTTTTATCGCTTTTTTATAAGCTTCCATTGCCAATTCATAACCTGCAAATGCACTAGTCATGATTAGTAAACTTGTTTTTGGTAAATGGAAATTTGTAATCAAAGAATCTGCGATATTGAAATCGTAAGGTGGGTGGATAAACATATTAGTCCAGCCTTCGGATGGTTTTAATAACTTTTGCGCAGTAAAGGAAGATTCCATTGCCCGCATAGTTGTAGTTCCTACAGAGCAAATACGATGACCATATTCCTTTGCACGGTTTACAATTTTACAAGCGGTTTCATCAATATTGTAATATTCAGCATCCATTTTATGCTTACTCAAATCTTCTACTTCAATCGGACGAAAAGTTCCGAGTCCTGTATGCAAAGTAACTTCTGCAAAACGGATACCTTTAATTTCAAGACGTTTAATAAGCTCTTTGCTGAAATGCAAGCCAGCGGTAGGTGCTGCTACGGCTCCTTCATGCTTTGCATAAACGGTCTGATACCTTTCTTTATCCTCTTCGTCTGGTTTACGTTTAATATATTTAGGCAAAGGAGTTTCACCCAATTTTTCTAATTGGGCTCTGAATTCTTCTTCGGAACCTTCCCATAAAAAACGGATAGTTCGACCACGGCTTGTTGTATTGTCAATTACTTCTGCTACCAGATCTTCCTGATCTCCAAAATATAATTTGTTGCCAACCCTTATTTTTCTAGCAGGATCAACAATTACATCCCAAAGACGGTTTGGCCTGTTCAACTCTCTTAAAAGAAATACTTCAATTTTGGCTCCTGTTTTTTCTTTACGACCATACATTCTTGCTGGAAAAACTTTGGTGTTGTTGACAACAAAACAATCCTTATCATCAAAATAATCGATAATATCACGGAAGTGTTTATTTTCAATTTCACCTGTATGACGGTTTACAACCATCATTCTTGCATCTTCTCGGCGTTTGGTAGGGTTTTGAGCAATAAGGTTTAATGGAAGGTCGAAACGGAATTGTGAAAGCTTCATGTGTTTTTGGGTTTATATCATTTTTGTCTTGACACAAACCTGGCAGAGTTGCCGGGATCATCCTAATCCGGCCTTACGGCGCCGGGTTTGGTCAATGCGACTGCATTTAAAGTTGGCAAAGGTAATCTTTTCAAAGTCAAAAATGTATTTATTTTATAAGATTCTTTTCAAAACTAATTAAAGTCTAAGTCATTGAAAACCAAAATAATTTTATGCTTTCTGATGGTCACTTGCATCTTAAATTTGTTATTTAGTTTACTCTGCATTCTCTCTTTAAGCCTCAATTATTTATATGAAACGATATTTTCTTTTTTTCTTTTTCTTTTTTTCATTTTTTGCTTTGTTCGCTCAACCAATAATAAAAAACAAGAAATACCCAAGTCTTTTATGGGAGATTTCTGGTAATGGATTAACTAGTTCATCCTACCTTATTGGTACAATGCATGTAAGCAGTAAACTGGCATTTAATCTTCCTGATTCCTTTTATATAGCCTTAAGAAAAGCACAAGTGGTAGCATTGGAAACAAATCCTGAAACCTGGCAGGAGGATATGAACAAGTATGATTTAACCGGAGAGAGGAATTATAACAACAGCTACCGTTACAATACGGATTTGGCTATGCCTAATGAATATCTTACTATCAATACACTTAAATTTTTCGATTATTATAACAAGATTGAACAATCCTTATATAGTAGTTCTTCAACTATTAATAATCTGTTGTATCGTAGTTATGGTAATGAATCAAGCGACTTCGAGGAAGATACTTATCTCGACATGTATATTTTTCAATGTGGCAAAAAATGGGGCAAAAAAATAACTGGCGTTGAAGACTATGGTAAAAGTATGCAGTTAATGGCTGAAGCTTACAAAGATGCGGCAAAGGACAAAAATAAAAAAGAACGAAGCTACGGTGATATGTCCGAAGAGTATGGCCCAGATAAGTTACAGGAAGCCTATCGGTCAGGTAATCTGGACTTGCTCGATTCAATTAATATATACAATAGTACATCGGCAGCTTTCGATGAAAAATTCTTATATCAACGAAACGAAATTCAGGCAAATTCCATTGATTCAATTATTAAATCAGGCTCTACTTTATTTGTAGGAGTTGGTGCAGCTCACTTACCAGGAGATAGAGGTGTAATAGAAATATTAAGGGCGAAAGGATATAAACTGCGTCCGGTAAAGATGGGGGAAAGAGCAAGCAAGGAAAAAGATTTAGTTGACAAAATAAGAGTTCCTGTTATTTTTCGTAAAGAAACATCGAAAGATGGATTTTTAAGTGTAGAAATCCCGGGTACGTTTTATAAAATGCCTGAAGAAGATGGTTTAGATCAATATCAATATGCCGACATGGCAAATGGAAGTTATTATATGGTTACCAGAATAATGACCAATGCCTGGATGTGGAATCACAATGAAGAAATTGTATTAAAAAAGCTGGATAGCCTTTTATATGAAAATGTGCCCGGAAAAATTATAACGAAGACTTCCATTACAAAAAATGGATACAAAGGAATTGATATTCTAAACAAAACCCGTCGGGGTGATTTTCAACGATATAATATTTTTGTTACTCCTTTCGAGATCATCTTTTTTAAAATGAGCGGTACTGCAGATTATGTAAAGTTGGGTGATGAAGCGAAAAAGTTTTTTGGAAGTATTCAGCTAAAAGAATTGTTACCTCCCGGAATATTAACAAATACATGGATAAAATATTCGCCTCCGCATGGAGGTTTTGCTATTGATCTTCCACATGAACCATTTGTTGGAAACGATGGTAGCTGGATATATGATGCCGAAGAAAAAAACACAGGTAATCAATACAGGGTTATGAAAACAAGTATACATAATTACCGGTTTGCAGAAGAAGATACATTTGATCTGGGACTGATGGATGAAAGCTTTATGGCTTCAGAATTTATAGAAGCGCAGATTGGCAGAAAGCAAACAACTTATAAAGGTTACCCGGCATTGGATGGCAAATACAAGGATAAGAATGGATCAATTTTTCTAACCCGGTTTATACTTCAGGGCCCGCATTATTACACACTGATAGCACATGGGAAAAAAGAAACCCAGGCTATGAATAATTTTTTAAATTCTTTTCAAATAAAACCATTTATTTACAAAAGCCCAGTATTGCAAAAAGATACCTCATTATATTATTCTGTAACAACACCTTTGTTTGAGAAGGAAAATAAAATAAAATTAAATATGCCTCAATACAATCCATATAGTATGGATGAAGATGAGGAAGAGTTGTCAGAAAAGGATTTATTGGAAGAAGGTGCTTACAGAAGTAAAATAATCAGCAACGACACTACCGGCGAAAAAATATTTGTTACGTTTTACAGATCACCAAATTATTATTATTCGAAGGACAGTTCTATGTTGGAGAACGATAAGAAAATGCTATTTGGCGGAGATACATCATGGATTGTCAGGTCAAATAAAAAATTTGACTTGCCAAATAAAAGAAAAATTTGGGAAGCGCAAATTTCCGATTCCGGAAGTAGCAGAGCATTCTGGGCAAAAGCATATTATCAAGATGGAATTGGGTTTACACTAATGACACAAACTGATACTCTTACACAACCGAGTACTTTTATAAAAAGTTTTTATGAGAGCTTTAGTCCGGTAGATACACTCAAAGGAGTTAATCCGTTTGAAAAGAAAACTGATATTTTCTTCAGCGATTATTTTAGTACTGATTCTTTACGACATAAAAGAGCAGTTTCTAGTATTGCAGAAATCGTAGTTGATTCAACTGATCTGCCAAAATTAATAAAAGCGATCAACAGCCTTAACTGGAATGAAAAGAAATACCTTGAAACAAAGAAAGCATTTATCGCAAAATTTGATCATTTACCTACAGCAGCATCCGCATCATATCTCAAAAGTCTATATTATTCGCTTGATGATACTGTTCAATTGCAATACACAGTGTTGGAAAGCTTATTGCAACAGCAAACTAAATATGCTTATAATACTTTCAGCGATATAATTAATAATGAACCACCTGTATTGGATTTTTCAGAAAATAAATTCGGGGATTATGGTGCTTACAACTTATTAAGTAAGTACAAATCAAGTTATTTTGGAATGGACAATGGAAATTTTTTGGATGAGCTTTCGGATTCACTGCAGCTTACAAAAACAATATTGCCAGCTTTGCTGCCATTGTTAAATCTAGATGATTATAAAAGTACTATGATGAAATTATTAGGTAAACTAGTGGATAGTGGATTTATAAAACCAGTTGAATATGAATTGTATTTTAGTAAATTTTTGATAGAAGCGAAACAGGAATTGAGAAAGCAATCTATTGCAGAGAAAAAAAGATCGATTGCAAAGGCAGAAGAAAGTAAATTGGATAAGAACGTTCTTTCTTATGAGAAAACCGATAATACTGATAAAGGTAATTTCGATTTGCATCTATATGCCACATTGTTATTGCCATTTTGGGATATAAATCCATCTGTACAACTTGTTATACAGCAAATGCTGAAATCAAATGATAACAGATTAAAGTTCAATACAGTCATGCTGCTTATTGAGAATAAGAAACCTTATCCTGATTCATTATTAAAATATTTAGCAGGCCTTGATGAATATCGATACGAATTATATTCAAAATTAAAAGAGAATAAGGAATTAGGTAAATTCCCGTCGCTGTATAATACTCACCTGGATCTTGGTAAGAGTGCTTTGTTGAAAAAAATAACTTATGATAAGCCAGATTCTATTGTTTATATCGATCGGTTAAGTATTATTTTTAAAGACCATAAGGGGTTTATTTATTTTTATAAATACAAAACAAAAAAAGATGATATAAGCTGGAAACTTGCGACAGTGGGGTTGGTTCCGGAAGATCCTGCTCAATTTGAATTTGAAGATGAAAACACAAAAGCAAATTCATCTACTGCCTTCTCAATTTATGGAGATTATAGCTATACTAAATATGATTTTACAGGTTTTACAGAAACAAAAATCAAGGTAGAAGAACCTATTAACACTCAACTTAAAACTGAATTAAAAAAGGTACTCTATTCCCGTAGAAAGAGTGCAAAGGTTTTTTATGAAAAAAAGAATGATTACGATTATGACTAGGAAGAAATAATTCCTTGTGGAATAGAAGCGATAAGCCTTTTGGTATATTCTGATTGTGGATTATAATAAATATTGTCTGCATCACCTGTTTCTTCAATTTTACCTTTATTCATTACCATAATGCGATCGCTGATGTAGCGGACTACAGAAAGATCATGTGAGATAAAAATGATAGTGAAACCAAATTCTTTTTTCAGATCATTTAATAAGTTTAGTACCTGTGCTTGTACACTTACATCTAAAGCAGATACAGATTCATCACAAATTAAAAAGGATGGATTAAGTGCCAATGCCCTTGCAATTACAATTCGTTGACGTTGCCCGCCGCTAAACTCATGTGGATATCGGTTAAAATGTTCTGCTTTCAGATCTACTTTTTCAAGTAAGTCTGCCACCCTGTCTTTTCTTTCTTTATTATTCTTCTGTATCGAATGTACTTTCATTGGTTCTGAAATGGCAGAGCCAATTGTAAGCCTTGGGTTTAGCGAGGAATAGGGGTCCTGAAAAATGATTTGCATTTCTTTTCTCAATGGAAGTAATTCATCTCTTTTTTTTGCAGTAAGATCAATTCCATTGTAAATAATTTTTCCAGCTGTCGGCTCAATCAAGCGAAGCAATGATCTTCCCAATGTTGTTTTACCACAGCCACTTTCACCCACGAGGCCCAAGGTTTCGCCTTTGTATAAATCAAAGCAGATATCATCAACCGCTTTTGTATAGGCTAGTGGTTTTCCAAACAAATTTTTTTTCGTCGGAAACCATACAGATAGATTTTCGACTTTGAGCACATTTGTATTTTGGTCTGTAATTATTTTCTCAATTATTTTTTTGGGTCTAATTTCAGTTTTATTTTCATCCAGAAAATCTGCTACAATTGGGAGTCTTTTTCCTCTTTCATGATTTATAGGTCGGCAAGCCAGTAATGCTTTTGTATATGAGTGTTGTGGGTTAGAGAAAATGGTTGAAACTGAATTCTGTTCTACAATTTCACCATTATACATAACAACTGTCCGGTCGGCAATTTCTGCTACTACACCAAGGTCATGGGTAATAAATATTATTCCCATATTGGACTGTTGCTGCAATTCTTTTAAAAGTAGCAAGATTGTTTTCTGCACGGTTACATCCAATGCAGTAGTTGGCTCATCACAAATAAGTAAAATTGGCTCACAGCACATAGCAATAGCAATCATCACTCTTTGTTTCTGTCCTCCACTTAATTGATGTGGATAACGGTCAAACATTTCTGCCGGAGATGGAAGTTTGACTTTTTCAAACCACTCGATGGCTTTCTTTTTTGCTTCTTTTTTATTAATTTTTTTATGTTGGATCAATGCCTCCATTACCTGCGCACCACAAGTTAGTACAGGATTTAAAGAAGTCATTGGTTCCTGAAAAATCATAGCAATTTTATTGCCTCTAATTTTTTGCATTGTTGTTCTGCTTTTTTTCAAAAGGTCAGAGCTGGTAATTCCATCTTCTGAAAATTGAATCTCCCCACTTGTATATTTTACTGGTGGCGAGGGAAGCAGTTGTAAAATAGAAAGGGCAGTTACAGATTTTCCTGAGCCCGATTCACCCACGAGTGCAACAACTTCTCCGGCATTTATTTCTACAGAAATACCCTTTAAGGCATTTGTTATTGTCGTTCCTGAATGAAATTCAATAGAAAGATTTTTTATGTGTAGTAATGAAGCCACTAATTATTAAGTACTTTTATTTTTAAAGAGCGGGGCGGTGTTGGATAATAGGCTTCACAAACTATGCAAGGTGTAGTATCCGAAATGTCCAACTCGAAGTCAAATTCATCACCTTCATTAATTAAGTTGGGAAAAGTACAGGGGTTAGCCAATGCAAACACATTAGTATGGATTTTTTCTGTATTCGGATCTTTCCATTTGGTAGAAATGACAGATGTATCAATAGTACCTTCTAGCAGCTTAACTGTATAATTAAAACAAATACCTTTTATTGCTAATTGCCCTTTAAATTTTTTTGAAGAATATTTATTGTTATTACACTCAGTATTTGATAGAGTCATTGTTGCAAGTGCCGATAACAATAGTACTAATTTCATATTGGGTAAAAGCTAAAATTTAAGATGTCTTACTGTCATACCATCGTTCATTAATTGTTTTAAAGATTCGATGCCAATTTTAATATGATTATCTACAAACTGAGCGGTTACATTTTTATCACTTTCCTCTGTTTTTACGCCATCTGGAGTCATCGGTTGATCACTTACTAATAATAAAGCACCGGTAGGAATTTTATTATAAAAGCCAACTGTAAAAACGGTGGCCGTTTCCATATCAATAGCATAAGCTCTTATTTCCTGTAAGTATTCTTTAAAAGCTTCATCATGCTCCCAAACACGGCGATTGGTAGTGTAAACGGTTCCTGTCCAATAGTCAACCCCAAAATCTCTAATGGTAGTAGAAACGGCTTTTTGCAATGCAAAGGCTGGTAGTGCAGGTACTTCTGCTGGAAAATAGTCATTCGATGTTCCTTCGCCACGGATAGCAGCTATCGGTAAAATCAGATCGCCTATTTTATTTCTTCTTTTTAAACCGCCGCATTTGCCAAGAAATAAAACAGCTTTTGGCTCAATTGCCGAAAGCAGATCCATAATGGTGGCAGCAGTTGGACTTCCCATACCAAAATTGATAATACTGATATTATCGGCGGTAGCACATTCCATAGGCTTTCCTACACCAATCACTTCTACATTATGCCATTTGGCAAACATGTTAACGTAGTTACTAAAATTGGTAAGCAAAATGTACTGACCAAAATTTTCCAACTTTTCGCCAGTATAGCGGGGAAGCCAGTTTTCTACAATTTCTTCTTTTGTCTTCATGTCTGCAATTTAAACAATTACTTTTGAAGCATGATAACTATCAACTATCCAGCACCTGACTTCAATGTAAAAAACAAAGAAGGAAAGGAATGCATTTTTGATTCTATTCGAAAAAAATGGCTGGTACTTACCCCAGAAGAATGGGTGCGTCAAAACTTTATTCAATACCTGATAAAAGAGAAAAAATACCCCATGTCTTTGATCGCTATTGAAAAGGAAATAGCACTAGGAGAGCTTAAAAAAAGATTTGATATTTTAATTTATGATAAGAACCATAAGCCTTGGATGATGGTGGAATGTAAAGCAATGGAAATAAAATTGGATCAAAAAGTTTTGGAACAGGTATTAAGATATAATATAAGTGTGCCTGTAAAATATCTGCTGCTTACTAATGGAAACTCCTGCTTTGCCTGGAAGAAAAAGAATGATGATTTAATTGATTGTAACGAGATTCCGGAATTTGAACAATAAAAAAGGCATCATTACTGACGCCCTTCATAAACAGTTGAATGAATTGCGACTAAATTTTAAAACCTATTGTTGCTAAAATATTCCCACCAGTTTGTTTCAAACTGGCTCCGGCAAAAGCAGCATTTTGTAAGCGATAACCATAATGAACATCCTTACCCATGGTGTGTACATAGGTAAGATCAATGAACACTCCTTTATTTCTATAGCCTAATCCGCCACTCAGTTTAAACTGACTTCCTTTTTCGCCATGACCTAAATTTTTGTAAGGATTGCCGTAATAAGCAGCCCCTAATCTGGCCATAATAGTAGTGAATTTCAATTCTCCACCAACTTTAAAATTAAAAGCACTTTTATATGCATTATCAATAGCTCCGTTCAAAGTTTTCAGATAATCTTTCGTTTCTTGACTATTATCGCCATCTGGATCTGTTTTATACGATGATGCTTTATAATTTATATATTCAATATCGGCAGTTAAAAACCCTTTTTGTTTTCGTACATCTGCAATTTCTCTTAAAACATACGATGCACTTGCCATAATACGATAAGCTGTAGAGTGCATGTATTTGAATTCAGCGTCCTGGCCACTTGTAAAATCGCCAGAGGTTTGTGATAATAATCCTTTATAGTTTTCTGTGCCTGTTGTTACTGATGCATTGTATCTATCAGTTAGAGAATAAAAAGTAGGAGTGTGTACAGCAAGTCCCAAACGTATATATTCTTTTGGTTTGTATATGATTCCCAATTTTAAGTTAAGGCCAACACCTGTTGTTCTTAAGTTTTCTGTAATTGATGCAAAGTCAAAATTATTGTTGCTATTTGTACTGGCATCTGCTTCGGTAAAACTACTTTCCCTGTTATAATTCAAGAAGGGAATTCCTATTGTTCCTCCATAATAAAATTTATCTTTTTTATTTCCTGCGAATGCCAAAGCAAGTTCAGTTATTCCTCCTGAGCTGGTGATAGCATTTTCCTGCAATAAATTTCCAATAGTAGCTCTTGATTGAAATTGATAGTTACCAGACGAGCCGCCATTAATTGTATCTATCCAATACGTATTAAAAGCCAGACTAGTTCCGAATGGATAATTGCCGGCCACACTATTTGCATCTTTATCATTTTTGGTATTTATTTCTTCCAAAAATTTTTGTGAGTAAGAACTCTTTGTGTTTAATCCACGGTATAAAATTTTATTGCTAAAATTTGCTGTTCGGTTAATGGCAATTGCAAAAGCTGAACCTGATTTGTTTCTTTTATTAGTTTCTGAACCCATAACAAATCCTGAAGTACCGAGTGAAAAGCTATTCCGTTTATCCTTTTCTGTGCGACCAAAATAAGTTGCGTCGGTGTTGTTCAGGTTATAACCAGGTGTAAATACAAAATCTCCTGTTTTGTAAAAACCAAGTCCTGCTGGATTTACAAAAGTTGCGGAGAGGTCGCCACCAAGCGAGGTCATGGCGCCGCCAATAGCTTGTTGACGGGCTGTACCGCTGGAGTTAGTCCATGAATACCGTAAAGCATCGGCAGGTTCTTGAGCATTAAGTTGAATGCAGCAGGCAGCAAATGCCGCAAGTGAGAATATTTTTTTCATCGTATAGAAATTAGTTTGTGACAAATAGGTTGGCTCAGGTCATTAATATGACTGATTTACAACGGATAAAATATCAGGTTAAAATTTTCTAACAGGCGCAGAACTACTGCTTTTTGAAGAACCCGAACTGCTGCCAGAATTCCCGGTACTCGAATTTGTATTGACTTTCATTCCTGAAGAAGAATTGTTATTAAAAATATCTCTCAAGGCACTACCCGAATTTCTGTTACTACTATTTGTGTTCGTGTTTGTATAGTTATAATTTCTAAATTCGTTTTCGGATTCCCAAACTTTTCTCCTTTTATTATTAGTATTGGTAGGGGTGTATGTGTTCAAATTAAACGTTCTGGGTTTATTGAATGCCACTGTTTTTATATTTGTAGTTGTGGGACAATAACTATAGTATGGGTTGTAATAGCTATTCCAATAAGACTGAGGATTCCAAGGATTACTGAAATCGTTATAACCTGTATAAACATTGTAACGAAAACGACGCTCAGAAAGATACCAATCATCCAAATCACTCCAACGATTGCGATTTTGCACCCTCATCCGAAGGTATCGATCTTCATAAAAATCATCTGAATAACGATATTTACGATCCTTTTTGTTTTCGCTTTGAACATATTCATCAACCAGACGGGCAGGTGAATAATAGACATCATCAGGAGTTTGACCGGATTTATAAGCGGTTGTGCAACTGCTAAAAACAATTGCGGATAAAGTCAGGAGTAAAATTGCTGATTTCATACCAAATGGTTTAGATGAATTAATAATGAAGTTACTACTTTTGTGCGACTTTTGAGAGGCACAATTGCAAGCAATAAAGCAACAAAGATTCTGCCAATCAAGCAATTATTGCATCTGAACCTGTTAAATTAAAACTAAAGATGCATAATGCATTAAACTTTTTAAAACATGAGTAAAGAGATTACATCGAGAGCATCAGATTATTCACAATGGTATAATGATCTGGTAATAAAAGGAGAGTTAGCCGATCATTCCGCTGTAAGAGGTTGTATGGTTATAAAGCCTTATGGGTTTGCCTTATGGGAAAATATGCGGGATGCTTTGGATAAGATGTTTAAAGATACAGGTCATGTAAACGCTTATTTCCCATTATTTATTCCAAAAAGCTTTTTAAGTAAAGAGGCTGCACATGTAGAGGGGTTTGCAAAAGAATGCGCAGTAGTAACACATTATCGTTTGAAGAACGATCCAAATGGTGGTGGAGTTATTGTAGATCCTGAAGCGAAGCTGGAAGAAGAATTGATTATTAGACCTACATCTGAAACAATCATCTGGAATACATATAAAGATTGGGTACAATCATACAGAGATCTTCCATTATTAATTAATCAATGGGCAAATGTGGTCCGTTGGGAAATGAGAACCCGATTGTTTTTACGTACTGCTGAATTCTTATGGCAAGAGGGTCATACGGCACATGCAACAAAAGAAGAGGCTGTAGAAGAAACAGAAAAAATGCTTGGTGTCTATGCTACTTTTGTAGAAGAATTTATGGCATTGCCAGTCATAAAAGGCGTAAAAACTGCAAGTGAAAGATTTGCCGGTGCAGAAGATACTTACTGTATAGAAGCATTAATGCAGGATGGAAAAGCATTGCAAGCCGGCACTTCACATTTTCTGGGGCAAAATTTTGCCAAAGCTTTTGATGTTAAATTCTCTAATAAAGAAAATCAATTGGAATATGTTTGGGCTACAAGTTGGGGTGTAAGTACCAGGCTTGTAGGTGCATTAGTAATGGCTCATAGTGATGATCAGGGTTTGATTCTACCACCGAAGATTGCACCTTTTCAGGTAGTGATTGTACCTATTTATAAAGGGGATGAGCAAAAATCAATGATAGATGGCAAGGTTAAAGAGATTATGAGTGAATTAAAAGCAATGGGTATACGAGTAAAATATGATGATAATGATAATGCAAGACCCGGATGGAAGTTTGCCGAATACGAAATGAAAGGAGTGCCAGTTCGATTAGCAATTGGAGCAAGAGATCTGGAGAAAAATGTGGTAGAAGTTGCCCGAAGAGACACAAAAGAAAAAAGAGTGATTCCTTTGGAAGGAATAACGGGATATGTAGAAAGTTTATTAGTAGAAATTCAAACAGCTATGTTTGATAAAGCAAAACTGTATCAGCAGGAGCATATAACCCCAGCCGATACATGGGAAGAATTTGAGAAATTGTTAGATGAAAAAGGTGGTTTTATTTCAGCTCATTGGGATGGCACTATGGAAACTGAAGAAATGATTAAAGAAAAAACTAAAGCTACCATTCGATGTATACCATTGGAGAATAAACAAGAAACTGGGCAATGCATTTATTCTGGAAAAGCATCAAAGGAAAGAGTTTTATTTGCAAGAGCTTATTAAACTATTTTTTGTTTCCGAACTGAAACAAATTATTTTTAGTATACCAAACCGCAATTAATGCAACAAGAAGATAGTAAATCATTGTTTGGATTAAGTATAGAAACTCAATCCAAAAGTTTTTTAACAGAAACTGCAAAATGGGCAAAGTTTTTAGCAATTATCGGATTTATAGCTTGTGTTTTTATTGTGTTGGCTGGAATTGTGGTTGCTACACAAACCGATGAGATTAACAGGTCTTTCCGAAAATATGGTGAATCTAATCCAATGTTTGAATTAGGTCCTGCGACGATTATTATTTATATCGCCATTGCCGTGCTTTATTTTTTCCCTTGTTTATATTTACTTAGATTTTCAAATGAAATGAAATCAGCTTTAGCTGCTGATGATCAAAATAAACTTACTACTGCATTTCAGAACTTAAAGTCTGTGTTTAAGTTTTTTGGTATAACAACTATCATTTTAATTTCACTTTACCTGTTATCAGCAGTTGTACTAGCTGGTTCTATGTAATATATTTATGGAAGAGTATAAGGGAGCTTTTTATTATCGAAATTTGCCTTTTATTTAGTAGACAAATAGTTATAATCTTTTAGTAAGATATCCAGAAAATCGAATGGCGATTTGGTTGATTCAATTTTTAAATGATTTTTAATTTTATTGCTAGCTGATTCTGCCATCAAATAATCTCCTTTTTTCTTTGCAGTCTCCAGAATACTTTTTATGGCGTTGATATCTTTATCACTTAGCTGCATTATTTGTGGGAAAGAAGGTACATAATTATCAGCTACATCAATGAAAATGGTGTCCTCAATATTTCCTTTAGAATTTATGCGAATAAGAATAGTTTTAGCTAAAAGATCGCCAATTCGTTGTCCTTTTTTAGAGGCAACTACTAATATTATGTCAGTGATGAAATAGGCAAATACAAATAAGATAAGAAATGTAGATTCTGCATTTTTTCCTTGATACTCCTTAGCTAAACCAATAAATAGAATAATGATAAACCAGATGTCTCTTAATAACCACCGAATTAGAAATTGGCTGATGCTTGCCTTTCCTCCATTTTCATTTACAACTTTGATATTCAGAATTTTTTTACCAATACTCTGGCCATTCATAGTAATTTCTAACAGAACATGATAAATTAAAATAGGGCCTAAAATAATAACGATAGATAACCAATGAAGATTATACCATTGTTCTGATTCATTGTAGTCTATATTACTTGCTAAAACTTCTAATAATAAAATACCTAGTTTGTAAATAAAAAACTGCATTAGAAAGTCGATCAATAATGCAATTAATCGCCGGTAGAACTCGGGGATCTCAAATTCTACATCAATGTTAAAATTGGTTGGGACTTTTATAACTGCCATCCGTTCTTCATTATTAATTCATCAAATTAGTATTTTTTTATTGTATTTGTTTGGAACCTGATTTTATCGTTTTAAAATCATTATTTTACAAGCAAAATGACTCGTATTGAGAGAAGCCCTATTCATAAAGAAAAATAAAGACCGCTGGTTAAAAAACCAACAAAAACCGCCGAGTGATCCTGATGAGATGGCCGCAGAATTTACTCAACTGGTAGATGATTTGGCTTATGCAAAAACTTTTTATCCTTCGGGAAAAGTAACAAATTATATTAACGCTCAGGCTTCCAAGATTTATTTGGATATATATAAAAATCGAAAGGAAGAATCAAACAGACTTGTTACTTTCTGGAAGTACGACTTGCCTCTAACCATCAGAAAGTACCATACAACAATCCTTTTTTCGCTTATCTTTTTTTGTGTGTTTTTTGCAATTGGGTTTTTTACTGCAAACATTGATGAATCGGTAGCCAGAGATGTGCTAGGTAGCAATTATATCGATCAAACAAATGAATATATAAATGACGGAAATCCATTTGGCATCTATGAGAACGGTAATGCTTTTCTTACCTGGCTTGGAATTATGGTAAACAATATTGGTGTTGCGTTAAGAGTATTTGCATCTGGGATACTTTTTGGAATTCCTACTTTATATGATCTTGCACAAACTGGTATTATGGTGGGTGTTTTTGATCAGATATTTGCAGCAAAAGGTTTTGGAGTAGATTTCTGGCTCGTAGTTTTTGTGCATGGAACACTGGAAATTGCCGGATTTATATTAGTTGGCGCAGCAGGTCTGGTGTTGGGAAAAAGTTTTCTATTTCCCGGAACTATCAAAAGAATAGATGCTTTAAAACTAGGTGCAAAAGATGGTGTAAAAATAATCATTGGCCTGCTTCCGGTATTTGTATTAGCTGCTTTTTTCGAAGGTTTCATAACAAGACTTTATAATGACATTTCAATTTTGACAACAGCTGTTTTCGCATTGTCAGTTGTATTTGTGATCTGGTATTTTATTATTTATCCTATCAGATTAGCAAAAAGAATGGCACTGCAACAAAACGAGGAGGAAGTTTAAATGATAAAAAAAATCTACAAACATATTCTCCTTTGTCTGTTAATAAATTCTGTTATCATAACTATTTCGTCATTAACTTCTACTTTAATGGCTCAAACTGATAAAGATTCAAATGCTGTCGTTAAAGAATTGACAATTGAAGAGCAAGAGCCAGTTGAAGCAGAAGTTGATGATTATATAGGCTCTGCTAATGAAAGCTTTATTAAAAAAGAAGAAAGGCTTGTGGAGTGGAAACCATCAGTGGAAAAAAACATCCCTGACAATATTATTAAATCATTAAAAGAGAAAGATGAATTCTGGTATGCTGATTTAGCGGACAATAGCAGGAAAAAGCCAGAAGAGTTAAACAAAGAGCAAAAAACTCCATTAGGTATGCAACCTTGGTTTATAACCTTACTTTGGGTTTTAATAATCGGAGGGTTTGTTTTTTTTCTTATAACTTATCTGGCAAGTAGCAATGTTGGCCTTTTTCGAAAGAAAAATTTCGTTGTTCCAGAAGAAGAATCAGAAACAATGCCTGAAGATATTTTTTCAATAAATTATCAAAAAGAAATTGACAAAGCGGCTGCTGCCGGTAATTACAGGTTGGCCGTTCGGTTAATGTTTTTAAGACTTTTAAAAAACATGTCGGAGAAAGACCTTATTAATTACAAACAGTCTAAAACGAACTTTGATTATCTAACTGAAGTATATAACGCTCCCTGGTACAAACAATTCTTTAAAGTAACCCGTAATTATGAATTTAGTTGGTACGGACAATTTGAACTTTCTCAAGATATATTTATTGCTGTAAAAAATGACTTTATTCAATTCGAGAATCAAATAAGAGAATTTAGGTGAAAAAATATTTACCATATATTCTAGTAGCTATATTAATTCTTGTAATAATTACTTCGTTAGGTACAGGAAATAATAAAGTCAGCCGACAATTCGATAATAAAATTACATTTCGTAAAAATGATAAAAGGCCATACGGAATGTATGTAGCCTATGAACAACTAAAGAATCTTTTTCCGGCCGCTTCAATCTCTACTGATAAAAATGAACCGGGATATTGGGATTCGTTATCTGCGTATTCTAAGAATCAGGCATTAATAATTATTGCCGATCGATTTTCAGCAGATGATTTCGAACTTAAGAAATTGATCGCTTTTGCTGAAAATGGTAATGATGTATTTATTTCTACAAGGGAATTATCCTTTGATGCAAAACGGTTTTTAAATTGCAAAGTATTTACGTATGAAGTTTTTTCTTATACTGAGAATATTAATAATTCAGATAGCCTTATTGTTTCATTAGTTAATCTGCCATTTGGAAATACTGTTAGCTATCAATATCCGGGAAGAGGTATTAATTCTTTCTTTAAAAAAATTGATACGACTATTGCAGATGTGATAGGTAAAAATGAATTTGACCATCCTAATTTCTTGCACTTACAAACTGGGAAAGGGAATATTTATATTCATTTAGTGCCAATTGCTTTCAGCAATTATTTTCTATTGCATAAAAGAAATATACAATATTATGAAAAGAGTTTTTCATTGATAAATCCTGCTGTTAAGAAAATTGTATGGGATGAGTATTATATTAATAGCAATATGCAAGGAAATAAAAATGATGAGAAGAAAAATTGGCTGAGTGTTTTATCAAATTATCCTTCTTTGAAGGCAGCGCTACTAACAGCAATTCTTTCATTACTGGTTTATGTGTTGTTGGAAATGAGAAGAAAGCAGCGTTATATTCCGGTTGTTAATAATCCTATAAATGATTCGTTGGATTTTGTGAAAACAATTGGAAGGCTATATTATGATAAAGGAAATCATACAAATCTTTGTAAAAAAATGGGGCTTTACTTTCTTGAGCATGTAAGAAATAAATACAAACTAACTACCAGCAAATTAGATGATGAGTTTATTAATAATCTAAAATACAAATCAGGTGTTGACGAAACATCTATACGGGAAATCGTTTCGTTTATTAAATATTTGGAAGATGCTCCCGGTATTTCATCCCGACAAATAACTACTTTTCATTCACAATTAGAATCATTTTATAAAAAAGCATAATTATGGAAGAAGAAATATTTCAGCAAAGAACAGATTTGTCAGCGTTTAATGAAGCTGTATCAACTCTCCGGCAGGAAATCAAAAGAATAATTGTTGGTCAGGACGAAATGGTAAAGTTGATTATAACTGCATTGTTGGCAGATGGGCATGTTCTGATTGAAGGCGTTCCGGGTGTAGCGAAAACACTTACAGCAAAACTTGTAGCTAAAAGTTTAAGTGTTCATTTTTCCAGAATTCAATTTACTCCGGATTTAATGCCTTCAGATGTATTAGGTACTCCTGTGTTTAATCCTAGGGAAGCTAGTTTTGAGTTTAAAAAAGGTCCGGTCTTTAGCAATATAGTATTAGTGGATGAGATTAACAGAGCTCCTGCAAAAACACAATCTGCTTTACTTGAGATTATGGAAGAAAGGCAAGCAACCATTGATGGAAAATCTTTTCCAATGGCTTCACCTTTTATGGTGCTGGCCACACAAAATCCAGTAGAGCAGGAAGGCACTTACCGATTACCGGAAGCACAGTTGGATCGATTTTTATTTAAAATTATTGTTCCATATCCTAGCGAAGTGGAGGAGTTGGCGATTATCTCTCAATTTCATAAAATGGGAAATACTACAGCAATGGAAATGATTAAGCCTGTTCTACAAGCCAATCAAATTGTTGAATTACGTAAACAAATAAAATCACAGATCATTGAAGAGAAATTATTACAGTTTATAGCCAAACTTATTCACCTAACCAGAAATCATAAGTCAATTTATTTAGGTGCTTCCCCAAGGGCATCAATTGCAATTATGAACGCATCAAAGGCAATGGCTGCTATTCAAGGAAGGGATTTTGTAACCCCTGAAGATATTTTAGATATTATTCCTTCTGTCCTTCGACATAGAATTATATTAACACCAGATAAAGAGATGGAGGGGATAACCGAGGATGATGTAATTAAACAAATAATTCAGGGGATGGATGTTCCACGTTGATTTTGATTATTAATGAATTAATACAAAAATGATCAAGTCGTTCTTCATAAATAATATTGCTTATTATATCGCAGGCACTGCTTCTGTAGTTTTTGCAATAAGTTTTTTTCAGCCTGTTATATTTCAAATAGGCGTTTTGATATTACTACTTTTGGGTATATCCATTTTTGTGGATGTAATATTGGTTTATAGTAAGAAAAGTGGCATTAAAGCAGATAGAATTGTAGGGGATAGATTTAGTATTAGTGACGACAATAAAGTTTTAATCAATTTAAAAAATAATTTTTCATTTCCAGTACAGGTATCTATTATAGATGAGATACCTGTACAGTTTCAGGGTAGAAAATGGATTAAAAGAGCCAAAATTAAGTCAGAAACACAGTATGAATTGAATTATACGTTAAAGCCTTTAACAAGAGGTGAATATGTTTTCGATAATATAAACATATTTGCACACGGTCCATTACAGTTGGTTAAAAGGCGATTTATTATAAATGCAAGACATATTGTAAAAGTATATCCATCATATATCCAAATGCGGAGATACCAGCTATTGGCTGTTAGTAACAGGTTGCAAGAAGCAGGAGTAAAACGTATTCGAAAAATTGGGCATAGTATGGAATTTGAACAAATAAAAGAATATGTAAGGGGAGATGATTACAGGACAATAAATTGGAAAGCCACTGCGAGGAAAGATGCATTAATGGTAAATAATTATACGGACGAAAGGAGTCAGCAAATTTACTGTCTCATCAATAAGGGAAGGGTTATGAAAATGCCGTTTAGTGGTATATCATTATTGGATTATGCTATTAATGCATCGCTTGTATTATCAAATATTGCTTTAGTAAGACAGGACAAAGCAGGCATCATAACATTTGAAAAAAATCTTGATACATTTCTTTTGGCAGATAAAAAGCCAATGCAAATGAATTTAATTTTGGAGAATTTGTATAGACAAAAAACGGATTATCTGGAAGCTGATTTTGAAAAACTTTTTTCTGTAATACGAAATAGGGTAACGAATAGAAGTTTATTTATTTTATTCACCAATTTCGAATCATTGGCAAGTTTGCAAAGGGAAATGAGTGCTTTAAAAAAAATTGCTAAATATCATCTTTTGCTTGTAGTTTTTTTTGAAAATACGGAATTAAAAAAATTGGCGGAAGGTAAATCTACTTCAGTGGAAGGTATTTACATTAAAACGATTGCAGAAAAATTTGCTTATGAAAAAAGATTGATGGTAAAAGAATTGCATAAAAATGGGATACCTTCCATTCTTACCACACCTGAAAATCTTACTGTAAATACAATCAATAAGTATCTTGAATTAAAAACAAGAATGTCTATCTAATAAATTTCTCCCATCAACAAACCTTACTTTTGCCGGATGGATAAAACAGCTTATGAGCAGGGCCAGGTTTTGTTAATCGATAAACCGTTGGAATGGACATCTTTTGGAGTAATCCAAAAGCTAAGAAATATTATCCGAATCAGAAAAATTGGTCATGCGGGGACTTTAGATCCTTTAGCAACAGGCTTACTTATTATTTGTACCGGAAAATTTACAAAAAGAATTAATGAGTTCATGGCGCAAGAAAAAGAATACACAGGTTCGTTTACAATAGGGTCTACTACACCTACTTATGATCTGGAGAAAGAGCCAGAAAATTTTAAGTCGTTTGAGTATGTTACAGCAGAACTTGTTTCGGAAACTACTAAAAAATTTACAGGCGAAATTTCTCAAATACCACCGGCTCATTCTGCCATTAAGATTGGTGGAAAAAGAGTGTACGAGTTGGCTAGACAAGGAAAAGAAGTTAAAATTGAACCAAGACAGGTAACGATCAAAAGTTTTGAAATTGAAAAAATTGAATTACCCTTCATATATTTCAAAGTAGTTTGTACAACAGGAACTTATATTAGAAGTCTGGCTTTTGACTTTGGAGAAGCATTGGGGTGTGGTGCTCATCTTAGTAGTTTACGTAGAACCCGAATAGGTAACTTTTCTATTGATAATGCAAGTTCAATAGCGATATTTGAAAAAAAATTCAAAGAAGATAATCCTATAGACTAAAAGGATAGTTAATTCCAATTTGCAATTGCCCATTAAAAAGTTGCCAATTATAGAACCATTTATTCTGGCTTGCGATCTGATCGGGTGAAGGACTTGGGTCTTTTACTTTATAAGCATAATCTACTCTAATCAGAAAAAAATCAAAATCAATTCTAAGACCGGTTCCTGCTCCTATACCAATATCATTTCCAAGTCTGCTGAATTTAAATACTTCATTTTCATCAATACTCGCTTCTTTTTTCAGGAACCATACATTGCCAATATCAGTGAATAATACACTTTCAATTTTTGTACCAGCTATTGTTGCTAGTTTAAAACGGTACTCTGTATTAAATTCTAGTTGCACATCACCAAACCTATCAGGAAATTCAACAAAATTTTTAACTGCAGAACCAGGCCCTAATCTTCGAAGCCGCCATGCCCGCATACTGCTGGGACCACCGGCAAAATACTGCCTGAAGAAGGGTAGCTTTGCTCTTTTTTCTTCATTCACAGTGGAATTTAAGGCATAGCCCAACCCGCCAAATAACCTGAATACAAGTGATGAATTATTGAATTTGATAGCTTGGGTAAACTCTGCATTTATTTTAATAAACTTATAAAGTTGAGTGTCTAAAAATTTACTTGGAATAAGCCCCGCCAAGAATGGTATCTCGACATTAAAGGAAACAACATTGGGCTTCTTTTCTTGTGTGTTTTTTATTGTAAAGCCTGCAAGTGTAGATGATATAAATCCATCAGTAAATATATTTTTAAGAACCGGATTATTATCAATTAATCTTTTTAAACTATCTCGTTGTGTAAGAAATGAATACTCGATGTTAGGAATTTTCCAAAATAATTGAAATAATTTATTTTTTTTACTAATATTTCCCTGGTATTCATAACCCCATGATCCATTAATAGTGGTAAGGTTATAAAATTGATTTCGTTCAGTAGTTGCAGCGTTAAATGAGAAAATTGTTCTTATGTTATTACGATGTTTTTCAGGAAGAAATTTAAAGTTTGGAATAGCTTTTGGGAAATATATATTGTGGCTTACACTAAATTGTTGTGATTGAATAAGTTTGTTACCTAATTCCACTCCATACCTTATTGTTGTATTCGTTTGAACAGCAGATTTAGCAAAATTTCTATTTAGTAAGTTCAGATTAAATCCTATTCCAAAAAGATTTCCGGAAATAGCACTTGAATTCTGACTTGCTTCAAGATTGGCTGTAAAAGAATATTTTGGTGCTGGTGTAAGTCTTATATCGAAATCAGCTGTGTCTTGATTATACCTTGGTTTTTGCTCTATGTTCACTAGCCTCCAGGCGCCTAATGAATTAAACCGGTTAATTGTTTTCAGATATTTTTGCTGATTGTATAGTTCGCCTTGTTTGAAATAAATATTTTGTGGAAACATTTTAGGTTTGAATACAAAATCATTGTAAATGACGTTTACACCATTTATGCTTACTTCTTTTTTAGTAATCCCAGTTGTATCATAAGTAATAACCGGAAGCACATTAATATTGCCTACATAATACTTTCTTAGTTTGTTGCTATCAGATGCTGACCGCAATCTTATTTCTAAACTGGCAGTTGGATTTTCTCTACGTTCTTTAAGTTTTTGTAATATCTGAAGTTGTTCTAATGGATCAAAAGTAGGGCGTAGTAAAGAAATATCTAAGGTATCCCAGAGGCCAATAAGTTCTTCTCTACCAAAACGCATAAAGCCTTTGTTTCTATAAATATCAACAAGCCTGTCAAGTTCTTGTGAGACAGCAGCTTTCCCAAAGGGGTCGCCTTTTTTCACAAAACTTCCGTTTTGATTTTCTAATGCAATCGATTGTAATTCGGGTTGTTTAAAATTATAGACAAACGAATCAATAAGAACTGCTTTTCCCGGTTTCACAAGAAAGTTGACTGTTGTGCGATACTGGTCTTTATTCTGTCCAGCTGTATCAATTAGTATTGTAGGAATAATACTGTCCCTAAAATAACCCATAGAATTAAGCAATGCCTTCATGTACGTAATAGATTTATCTACATTTGCTGTCTTAAATTCTGGAGGCTTATTCAGTATTGGTGGATTTATCCGCCCTTTATAAAATAGTTTATGAGAGGTTCTTACCCTTATACTGTCATCTAACTGACGGGATAGTCTTGATTCCAGGTCACTTTTTTCTTCAGAAGTGTAATTTCCATCTACAGTCACATTATATTTGAAAACAAAAGGTTTTTTAGCGGGGTAATCTTTTGGTAAAACACCACAAGAACTGATAAATATCATTATGGTCAATACAAGTACAGTTAGAAAAAATCGACTATTAATTGATATGGTGATTGACATAATAACTTTAAAAGGAAAGTATGCTTGTTAAATCGAAGGTCAAATATATTCAAAGTTTAGGCCAGAAAAAATTCAGGCAGCAAGAAGGCCTTTTTATTGCCGAGGGCCCAAAACTTGTAAATGACCTTTTGACATTGAAAAATTCCGGTATTACTGAGATTTTTGCTTTAAAAGAATGGATAGAAGTAAATAAGCTACTCATAAGCAGTTATAAAGTAGTAGCCATTTCATCTATAGAATTAGAAAAAATTTCACAATTGACTACCCCTAATCAGGTGGTAGCCTTAGTTAAACAATTTTCTGGAAATGAGCATTTTGATATACATAATAAAATAACGCTTGCATTAGATAATATTCAAGATCCCGGAAACATGGGTACTATCATTCGCATTGCTGATTGGTTCGGTGTAGAACAAATAGTTTGCAATATCCAAAGTGCTGATATTTATAATCCGAAAGTTATACAATCAACAATGGGTAGCATTGCAAGAGTAAAAGTTGTTTATACTGATTTAGCTGAATGGCTTAGTAAGCAAAAAAATATATCAATTTATGCGGCTATGCTTGATGGGGAAAATGTGACATCAATCAATAAGATCAAGCATGGAATTGTTGTTATTGGTAATGAATCAAAAGGAATTAGTGAAGATGTGTTGAAATTGGTAACAAAAAAAATAACAATTCCTCAAAAGGCCCGACTGAATGACTCATATGGCCTGGGAAATGCAGAATCTTTGAATGCTGCTGTTGCTACAGGGATTATTCTCTCTCATTTATTATAACTATCTGAATTGAATAGCTTTTACCGGTTGAATTTTTCTTACCAACACAGTAGGTATCAATAACACCAGAAAACAAACGGTTAAGGTCCCGGTACAGATCAACAATACTTGCCACCAGACAATCTTTACAGCTGCAGTACTCAAATAATATGCTTCTTCTTTTAGTTTAATAAAACCCGTTGCATCCTGCAGCCACAATAACCCAAGAGAAAAAATTAATCCAAATAGAATGCCTGTAATAGTAATGAACAACGAATGGCGTAAAAATATTTCTTGAACATCCCAGTTAGAAGCACCTAATGATTTTAGTATACCGATCATCCTCACTCTTTCTAATACCAGAATAATCAGACAGGTAATAAGGTTTATAATAGCAACGATTACCATAAAGCCAATTAGTACATTTCGGGTTACATCTTGCATTCCCAGCCAGTCGAAAATATTGGGAGAAATCTGCTTAACACTCACTGTATTCCATGTTAAAGGGAAATTTTGCATCGCATAAATATCATTAGCTAATTCATCAATTTTATGGTAGTCATGTAAAAAAATTTCATAACCACCAAGTTCATTTTCACTCCATTCATTTAATCGCTGAATTAATTTTATATCTCCAATCGCAAAAGTTTTATCATAATCTTCAATACCTGTTTTGAATATTCCAGTAATTGTCAGCTTATCAGGACGGATATTTGGTAAGCCGCTGTTTTCACCGCTTTTTTTATCTGGGCGTATAAAATAAATAAGGACTTTATCATTAAGTTTTAAATTTAATTGTCGGGCTGTAAAATCAGAAATCATAATCTCACGGCTATATGTACTGTCGTTAAATTGTATGGGCCTTCCTTCTTTTATAAATCGTTGGATATTGTTAAAATCATACGTTTTGTCAAAGCCTTTGACTAATACACCTTCTATTTCATCTTTTGTTTTTAAAATGCCATATTTTGTAGCAAAAGGGTGAATACTTTTTACTTCAGGGTTTTGCTGAATAAGATTAACAAGTGCGTCATTCTTCTCAATGGGAGTTTCTTCCGATATAATGGCTTTATCGGGTTGCTTTTCATTTATCCTTATATGTCCCAAAAAGCTAAAAACTTTCTGACTTACCGTTTCCTGAAAACCGTTGGCTAATGAAACAGTAATAATCATTACAGCCACACTTATAGCGGTAGCTACTGTAGATAAGCGAATGATGAACCGGGAAAAGGATTTTTGTTGATTAAACGCAATCCGGTTTGCTATAAAACCTGCAACCTTCAAATTAAATTGTTTGTCTTCCTCAAAAATAAGGCGCTTCTTATCATTTCTCTTTCTTTTTATCGTATTTTAAGCAATATTTGAACGAATTTTAGCATTATTACACTTATGAATAAACTCTTCACAATTTTTTTTCTATTCTTTGTATTTAATTCCAGCGCACAAATTCCTGATTATGTGTACAAGCCAAACATTAAAACTGTGAAGTTGTACAAGGCTGGAGATATCTATAGTTATCCTGTTTTAAAATTAGCTTCTAATGAAAAACTTGAATTGCATTTTGATGATTTTGATGCCGATGTAAAAAATTACTATTATTCTTTTCAGCTATGTAATGTTGACTGGTCGCCAGCCAATATTCAGATTTATGATTACATAAGAGGGTTTACTTCAAATCGAATTACTAATTACAGGTTTTCATCAATTGTTCAAACAAGATACACACATTACCAGGCTGTTCTTCCAGAAAGTAATTCAGCTCCTACAAAAGCTGGTAATTACTTGCTTAAAGTTTTTTTGAATGATGATACTTCCAAACTTATTTTCACAAAAAGGATGTTGATTGTCAATAACAAGGCTACAGTTTCCGGTAAAATCGCACAACCTTTTAATGGCAATCTATCCAGAACACATCAAAGAGTACAAGCAAATGTAAGTACTGGAACAGGTCAGTTAAATGCATTTTCTCCTCAGGATCTTAAGGTAGTGATTGTGCAGAACAATATTTGGTCCAATGCTTCAGTTTTGGACAGGCCTACAATTTTTAGAGGAAATTATTACGAATACAGCGATGAATCAAATACATTATTCCCTTCGGGAAAAGAATGGCGATGGGTTGATTTGAAAAGTTTTCGCTTGATGAGTGAAAGGGTGACAGCAATAAATGACAATGATACAAGTGATAGGATAGATATTTATGTAAAAGAAGACGGAGAAAGAAGACAACAATTATATGTTTATTATAATGATATTAATGGTATCTATACAGTAGAAAATAGGGATAATCCAAATGCTTTGTGGCAAAGTGATTATGGATGGGTGCATTTTACCTACATTCCACCTGGAAACAGAGCTTATGAAGGAAGAAGTATTTATGTTTTCGGTGAACTTACAAATTATAGGCAGGACGAAAATTCAAAAATGATTTTTAATGAAAAGAAAGGGGTTTATGAAAAAGCTTTATACCTGAAGCAAGGGTATTACAATTATGCTTACGTTACTCTTTCGGATAAAAAACTTGCTGGCGAGCCAGCAGATTATGAAAATACAGAAGGGAATTTTTGGGGTACAGAAAATGAGTATATGATATTGGTATATTTTCGGCAGTTTGGCGCCAGGGCAGATGAGTTGGTAGGATTTACAAGAATTAACTCACAGTTCCAGCGATAGCACAATGCATTGAATAGTTTTTAAACAAATAACTATTCCAATCTCTAAAGGGAGTTAATGGTTCTCAGATAAAATGATTGCGAATTTGTAAAAAACTTACTGCGTTTTTTTAGCATCTTCTAAAAACTTTGCTAATCCAATATCAGTTAATGGATGTTTTAATAAGCCTAGAATAGAATCAAGCGGACAGGTACAAACATCTGCCCCGGCTTCTGCACATTTTACAATATGGAGAGCATTTCGTATTGATGCTGCAAGAATTTCTGTTTTAAATCCTTGTATTGAATAAATATGTGAGATTTGTGCAATCAGGTCAACGCCATCCCAATTGCTATCGTCAATTCTCCCGATAAAAGGAGAAAGATAAGTAGCTCCGGCTTTAGCAGCTAAAATCGCCTGACCAGCCGAAAATACCAATGTGCAATTTGTTCTGATGCCATTATCCGAAAACCATTTAATAGCTTTAATGCCATCTTTAATCATTGGTACTTTTACCACAATATTGGGGTGAATATCAGCTAACTTTTTTCCTTCTTCAACAATGCCGTCGAAATCTGTACTAATTACTTCTGCACTAATATCTCCATCAACTAATTCGCAAATCGTTTTGTAATGATTCATGATAGCTTCCTGCCCTTTAATGCCTTCCTTAGCCATTAATGAGGGATTGGTAGTTACTCCATCAAGAATACCTAATTCATTAGCTTCTTTGATTTGGTCAAGATTTGCCGTGTCGATAAAAAATTTCATTTGATTAATATTTGAAGCTCCCCAAAAAGAGGATAAAGAAAAAAAATGGCAGGCTTATTACATCGCACCGCTCAACCACCTACTCTTGCTGCCTTCCGGCCCTGGGAGGGTTCAGCAGGAGCTGGTCGTGTAAGACCTGCCGCCGCAAAGATAAGGGTATGGCCTTATTTGTAGTATAGAGTTTAATGAAAATTATAAACAGAAATGAGGGGTTATCTGTTTTTACCTTTAGTTTTTTTATTTGGAGTTATCACTTTCATGATATCTTCTTTTGTAGGCAAATCACCATCAGGAATGGTTTTTATCCAGATTGTTCTTTCTATTTGGATTGCAGGATTTGATTTCAAAACCGCTTTCACTGTTACTTTTTCCGATTTAAAATCTTCAGGTATTATCAACTCATTTCCAGAAAAAGTAGCATTGTTGCAGCTAAAAGTTATGTCCTTGCTCGTCATTGGCTTCCATCGGCCATTAGAAAGTTTTGCATCAACATTTATGTAGTTATGTTGACCTTTTTTTAAGCTATCTGTATATAAGTGGAAATAAATACTATCCACTTTTTGAGCGAAAGTGGGGCTGTTGAAAGCAAGAATAAAAATAAGGGCTAGAAATTTCTTCATTTATAATATAAAGTCGCAAATTCATGCCAAAGCGTTGTGTTTACATAAGCTTTGGAATCAATTAACAATTTACTGCTTTTTTAATTCCAAAAGAATCGTTTTTTCTTTAGAAGGAAGATCACATTTTGCCTTACCAGAAGTATTGTCACTAATAATGAAAATATTGCCATCATTATCAAGAGTAATTCCTTCCAGATTCATGCTGAATTTCTGATCTTTATATTCATTTGAAATCTCAGAAAATTTATCTACCGGAATATTTTTCATTGTTTCAATCAATAATTTACCAGTCGCATCAATATCTATAGATTCAAGAAACTGCTGTCGAAATTTTCCTTTTGAATAAGATTTGAGACAAATCAAACGGCTGTTTTCTTTGTCATAACATATATCAGAATATCTCCATTGAGTACTTAACAAAGGAAAATCAATTTTTGTTTCATATTGAAAACTAATTCCATCTTTACCGTCTACTGCATTAAAAGTATAAATCTCTGATTTAGTTCTCTCCTCGTTTCTTTCACGTAGTATATAAACTTTCTGATTTGTTTCATTACCTGCAATTCCTTCCATGCCATCACCATGCTTAGATTTTGGTGGTAAAAGAATAGAAGTAGATACAGTTTTAGTTGCGCCGCTTTTCATATCAACTTCATAAACGGCTACTGCTTCTTCTGAAATCAGGTAAAGTTTGTCTTTATAAGAAGTCAATCCCTCCATCTCAAACTCATTTGTTACATTCAGATTTATTGTATTTAATATTTTTCCTGTCATTGGATCGGCAGCAAATATGACGGGACATCGTTCAGAAGCGAAATAAAGCTTACCATCGTAAAATTTCATACCTGAAATACAAACCTGATTATTCATTTCAGAAGGCAGCGGAACATTTTTGATAGTGTATTGTTGAGTTGATAATTGTGATGGTTGTGCACATAGAAGAATAAAACTGTAAAATAGAAATGCAAATAGGCTAAAACTTTTTTTCATATGTATGTATTGAGACAATTTCTGTTAGATGTTTGCGAATTTAATTGAAAACCAGCTTTTTTCCAATAATGATAGATTGATAAATAGCAATAATGGATGCATTTTCACATTCTATTAATTGTTCTGATGGAGTATTGGTTAAATGTATTGTTTTAGTATAAAAAAATTATGTTTGCAACCCATTTATCGCATTTCAATGAAATTACCTTTGATTGAATTATTTCTATTGGAGTTAAGAGTTTTTAATGTTTGCATAATTTTTTACAGATAATTAATAAAGCTGAATGAAGAAATACTTAAATCTTTTTGATCTTAAGCAAAAAGTAGATTATAAAACAGAAATTCTTTCTGGCCTCACTGTTGCCTTAGCATTGGTTCCTGAAGCGATTGCATTTGCATTTATTGCAGGGTTGTCGCCACTTACTGGGTTATATGCTGCATTTATGATGGGATTAGTAACGGCTATTTTTGGTGGACGACCTGGAATGATTTCTGGAGCAACTGGTGCTGTAGCTGTAGTAATTGTGGTGTTAGCTAAAAGCGAAGGTGTCGAATATATTTTTGCAACGGTTGTATTAGCCGGTATAATTCAAATGGCAGCAGGCTTCTTACGATTAGGTAAATTGATACGTTTGGTTCCGCAACCTGTTATTTACGGATTTGTAAATGGCTTAGCGATTATTATTTTTATGTCACAATTAGATCAGTTTAAAACTGTAGATGGAAATTGGTTGACTGGAACTGCATTGTATATTTTATTGGCATTAGTTTTTTTAACCATGCTAATAATTTGGGGCTTGCCGAAGTTGACCAAGATAATTCCAGCTTCTTTAGCAGCTATATTGATAGTATTTGGCATTGTATTCTTTTTTGCAATCGATACAAAAACTGTGGGTGACCTAGCATCCATAAAAGGGGAGTTTCCTCCATTTCACATTCCTAATGTGCCTTTTACATTTGAAACTTTACAGATAATATTTCCATATGCGGCAATTGTAGCTGGGGTCGGATTAATAGAAAGTTTATTAACACTAAATATTGTTGATGAATTAACAGAAACAAGAGGAAGAGGTAATAAAGAAGCAGTGGCACAAGGTGCGGCAAATGTTTTATCCGGGTTTTTCTCCGGCATGGGTGGTTGTGCAATGATAGGGCAAAGCTTAATCAATGTTTCGAATGGGGCTAGAGCAAGACTTTCTGGAATAGTTGCTGCAATTATGCTATTGGTGTTTATCATGTTTGGTTCGGGTTTAATAGAAAAGGTTCCAATGGCAGCACTTACCGGATTAATGATTATGGTAGCAATTGGAACATTTGAATGGGCTAGCTTCAGAACCTTTACAAAGATGCCCAAATCAGATATTTTTGTGATGGTAGTAGTGACTTTGGTAACAGTATTCTTACATAACCTTGCATTGGCTGTTATAATTGGTGTTATAATATCTGCTCTTGTTTTTGCCTGGGATAATGCAAAACGAATCCGTGCAAGAAAATCAATTGATGAAAATGGAGTAAAGCATTATGAGATTTACGGTCCGCTTTTTTTTGGATCTATAACAGCATTCAATGAAAAATTTGATGTGTTAAACGACCCTGATGAAGTAATCATTGATTTTGCGGAAAGCAGGGTGGTAGACATGTCGGCTATTGAAGCCTTGAATAAGATTTCTGAACGTTACCAGAAGGTAAATAAGAAGATACATTTAAAGCATCTTAGTCCGGATTGTAAACAGCTTTTGAAAAATGCAGAAGAAATTATTGATGTAAACGTTTTAGAAGATCCAACTTATAAAATTGTAGTAGACAAAGTATAGTCAGAATAATTGAGTATACATTTGTTTTAAAGGTTCAACACATCTTTCATGGTAAAGAAACCTTTTTTGTCTTTTACGAATTCTGCTGCCTGCACTGCTCCTGAAGCAAAACCATTTCTACTATGTGCTGTATGTATGATTTCAATATCATCAATTACAGAAGAATATTTAACACTATGCGTGCCTGGAGCTGGATCTATACGTTGACTCATGATCTCAAGGTCAGAAGGGTTATCACTTAATTCATTAACCCACTTATCTTTTCTTTTAACTTGTTCCAAAACTTGTTCAGCCAGCGTAATAGCTGTACCACTTGGAGCATCCTTTTTTTGTGTATGATGTGTTTCTTCTAGAATTACTTCATAATCATTTTGAGAGGACATTAACGAGGCAAGCTTTTTATTTAGTTCAAAAAAAATGTTAACTCCGATACTAAAGTTACTCGAGTAAATGAAGGCACCGTTATTGTCAGCACAAAAAACTTTCATTTCTTCGAGCCTATCTGTCCATCCAGTAGAACCACAGATAACGGGTATGCCGAATTCAATACATTTTTTTACATTTTCAAAAGCACTATGCGGGCTTGTGAATTCAATAGCAACATCAGCATTTAATAAATTTTCTTTAGTAAATTCATGAAGATTTGGTTCATCAATTTTCATAAGAACCTCATGCCCTTTTTTTGTAGCAATCACTTCAATAGCTTTGCCCATTTTGCCATATCCAATTAATGCAATTTTCATTTTGGTGATTTGTAAGTACAAAAATAACAATATTCGAAAAGGAAGCTACTTATACTTTAAGCCTTTAAAAAACTATTTACCAATTTTTAATACCAGACTTAGGCCGTTTGTTTTAGCCAAATCACTATATCCAGGTTTGAAATGAAGACTAAGATCAGGGCTTACATCAAAACTTTTCAAATGAGCGTCTACAGTAGCATCTATAACATTCAAGCCCCAAAGTAAAAGAAATACCAATACTGAGTAATCAATGTCTCTTCGAAACTGATTTCGGTAAAACTTCAACGACTCTTCGGTAATGGGTACCAGATTTGGCTTTATACTGGAGAAAAGCGTTGAGTCAGTTTTATTAACCCGCATGTTATATTTTACACGGTAGGCAAATCGAGTATCTTTATATTGACTAAGGTTATAAAAAAATACACCAGCACTTATACCCATAGCCCCATAAACTATCGGAAGCTTCCAGTATTTTTTATTATAAATCTGGCCAAGCCCAGGAAATATACCTGAACGTATTGCTGCTATTTTAGGACTATGGGCCTTTGTTGCAGAATCATACTTGTTTACAGAAACTTTATTAATACTAACAGCAGTAGTATCATTTTTTATTGGTTTTACTAGTACTTCCTCTTCCTGACAAAAAGAAGTAATGCCGAAAAAAGAAAACAATAAGAAAAAACCTGTCGATAAGAATAAGGATATTTTACTTCTTTGTATCATGTTTAAAATTCAGTCAGATGCTTTTTTGATAGGGTTTTGAAAAGCATTAGCTAGCAATATAAAATTGGTTATTCTTAATTTTTAATCAAGCGGTGCATCCATTTGCCGGAGAATCTTATTCAACTCCTCTTGTGAGTAGTACTCAAGTATGATTTGTCCACTACCATTTCGGCTATGTTTTAATTTTACCCGGGTACTGAAATGCGATGCTAATTTATCCTCAATTCTTTGAAAAGTAGGGGGTAATTTACTTTTTGAAGATTTTTTAACACCTCCGGTTTCTTTATAGAGGTTTCGAACTAAGGCTTCGGTTTGTCTTACGGAAAGACCTTTTTCTTTTATTACTTTATAAATATATAATTGCTTATCAATAGTATCTACATTAATAAGAGCTCTGGCATGGCCCATACTGATATTGCCATTACGAACTGCCAATTGAATATCGGGAGGTAATTTTAATAAACGAATGAAATTAGCAACTGTGCTTCTGTCTTTTCCCATTCTTTCTGCTACCTGTTCTTGCGTAAATTCCAACTCTTCCATCATTCTCTTATAGCTCAATGCAATTTCCATAGCATTGAGATCCTCTCTTTGTAAATTTTCAAGCAAAGCCAATTCTAAAAGTTGGGCGTCATTTGCCTGACGGATAAAAGCTGGTAAATCAGTTAAACCCGCCAGTTTAGAGGCTCTCCATCTTCTTTCGCCTGCAATGAGTATATATTTCCCGGTTTTAGTTTTTGTAACAGTTATTGGCTGAATAATGTCATGCAGCTTTATGGATTCTGCTAATTCTTGTAATGATTTTTCGTCAAAATCTCTACGAGGTTGTTTTGGATTGGGTTGTATATCTGCAATTGCTATGCGGCTTACACTTGTTGCATTTTCAACAACATTAGATTTTAATGAGCCAGTAGTTGTTTTCAGATCAGCATCAATATTTTGAAGCAGCGAACGAATCCCTTTTCCAAGTAGTTCCTTATTTTGTTTAGGAGTAGACATTTTTAATTCAGATTATAGACTATAAGTAGTTAGACTAGAAATTTTATTACCCAATCTTTTTTTTGTTTTTGGATTCGTGGCTTATAATTCCAAAATTCTTTCGTCATTCTTAATCTTGGTCAAATCATTTTTTTGTAAAATTTCTTTTGCAAGATTAAGATAATTGATCGAGCCTTTACTATTGGCATCGTATAAAATTACAGGCTTTCCTGCACTGGGAGCTTCGGCCAATTTTGAGTTGCGATGAACAATAGTACTAAATACCATGTCTTCGAAGTGTCTTCTTACTTCACTAACTACTTGATTGCAAAGGCGCAGGCGACCATCATACATAGTCATCAGTATTCCTTCTATTACAAGGGCAGGATTTAGGCGGCTCTGAACGATTTTAATAGTATTTAATAATTTGCCTAAGCCCTCTAAAGCAAAGAATTCGCATTGTACAGGCACAGCAACTGAATCAGAGGCTGTTAATGCATTTACAGTAATAAGTCCAAGAGAAGGGGAGCAATCAATTATTATAAAATCATAATCTTTTCGGATAGGTTCCAACAAATTCTTCATTACCATTTCCCTGTTAGGATAATTGATCATTTCAATTTCAGCGCCAACTAAATCAATGTGAGAAGGTATTAGATCAAGATTCGGTATTTCTGATTTTAAAATAACATCTTTTGCTTTGGCCTGATTAACCATGCAGTCATATAAGCTTTGTGTAATATTATGCAGATCAAACCCAACACCGGTTGTACTATTTGCTTGTGGATCACCATCTACTAGTAAAGTCTTAAATTCTAATACAGCAAGACTTGCTGCCAGATTAATAGCGGTTGTTGTTTTGCCAACACCTCCTTTTTGATTTGCTACGCCGATTATTCTTGCCATTTTGCCGAATACTCCTTGATATTATTTAGATGAATGTGGTAAAATTGCCTATTGAAACTAAGAAAACAAAATTAAGTTTTGCCCATTTATTAGGCTAATCTTGCAAAAATAAGCGTTAAGCAAAACAATGTTCATACAATTTACTCAGTTAATTTTGTCTATAATTTATGCGTAATACCCCTTTCTGGTGGATTCTCATCAGTTTTATGATTCTTCTTGATATTTACTTCTTTCAGGCATTAAAGGTGCTTGCACAATCTGCGTCCGAACGAACAAGATCAGTCATATACATAAGTTATTGGGTTCTGTCAATAAGTGCAATAGTTTTACTCATTATTTTGCCTAATCTGCATTTTGAAAAGCAAGCAAAATTTATCCGAACAACAATATTTTCTTTAATCGCTGGATTGTTTTTTGCAAAGCTTATTGCGGCTCTTTTTTTTCTTATTGATGATATACGCCGTGGAGTTCAATGGATGGCTGGGAAATTATTCTATTCGAAAACAGCAAACAACGAATTACAAACTGGAGAAACTATTTCCCGCTCAGCTTTTTTAAGTTGGGCAGGAATGATTGTAGGAGGTGGATTATTTGGGACATTAATCTACGGTCTTGGAAACAAGTATCGTTATCAGATAAAAAGATTGAAACTTAACTATTCAAACTTACCTCCAGCATTCAAAGGATTAAAAGTTGTTCATATATCCGATATTCACTCTGGCAGTTTCACCAATAAAAATGCAGTTATAAAAGGTGTTGAAAAAATAATGAAGGAAAAGCCGGATTTGATTTTGTTCACCGGCGATCTTGTTAATAACATAGCATCTGAGATGGATGAATATATGGATGTTTTTAATAAATTAAATGCTCCGTTGGGTGTTTACTCTACTTTGGGCAATCATGATTATGGAGATTATGTAACCTGGGAAAATGCAGAAGAAAAAATTGAAAATTTGAATAAATTAAAAGAAGTTCATCTCCAACTCGGTTGGCGTCTATTGATGAATGAACATGTAGTTTTGGAAAAAGGAACTGACGTAATCGCATTATTGGGTGTTGAAAACTGGAGTGCAAAAGCAAGATTCCCTAAATATGGCAAAATAAAGGATGCTTATTCAGGAACAGAAAAATATCCATTTAAATTATTATTAAGTCATGATCCATCACATTGGAAAGGCGAAGTCTTGGAAAAGTATCCCGATATTGATCTAACGCTATCCGGGCATACTCATGGTATGCAGTTTGGTGTCGAAATTCCCGGATTTAAGTGGAGTCCAGTCCAGTATGTTTATAAAGAATGGGCTGGTTTATATGAAAAAAAATCATCAGAAAAAGTAAGAGCACAAAGGCTATATGTAAACAGAGGATTTGGTTTTATTGGTTATCCTGGTCGGGTAGGTATATTACCAGAGATTACAGTTATTGAACTTACTTAATACGAATTTTCTCTTTTTTTCTATAATAATGAGTTACAATGATTCGTTTTGGAATCTATATTTTTCTGTATTAAACTATATTTTAACATAAAAGTCTAAAAATCACATATTTTTTCAAAATCCTTTAACCCCTTGGGATTTTGCACAACTGCCTGATGATAAAGAATTGCTATATAATATTGGTTTTTAGCATGATGAGTATAACTGCATATACACAGGTAAAAACTGTTGATACCACTATTTTGCCTATTGAAAATAGTTTTTTAATAGATACTAGTATTAACTACGAAGACCTTTTTCAGGACTTTGAGGCTTTTATGGATTCAATTTTATCGCCACACAGTTATTTTTTGGCCAACATAGCGGTAGGAAAAGGCTTTTATAATTTTGAACGAAAAGCAAATACTGATGCTGCCTCAGAAAAGAAATTAACGTATTCTCCTACTATAGCATATTACCATAAATCTGGTTTTGGCATTAATGGAACTGGATATCTAGTGGATGATGGACTCAATATGAATTTATACCAGACTTCAATTACTCCATCATTTGATTACTTAAAAAATAGAGCGATAGCTACTGGCTTATCCTATACAAAATACTTTACTAAGGATTCTCTTCCTTTTTATACAACGCCATTGCAAAATGAATTGTATGGGTACTTTACTTATCGTAAGTCATGGATACGCCCAACAATTGCTTTTAGTTATGGATGGGGTAGCCGAAATGATTATTCAGAAAGGGAAGATCAGATTATTGATTTACGATTACGCAGAAGAGGGTTTACTTATATAAATACTGAAGAATCGATAAGTGACTTTTCAATAATTGCAACTATCCGTCATGATTTTTATTGGTTGGATGTTTTCACTTTTAAAGATCATATTAGGGTAACTCCACAACTCTCATTTACAAGCGGAACACAAAATTTTGGATTCAATCAAAAATCAAGCAGTTATATAAATGTAATACGAAACAATTCAAGTGTGCTGTATAGTACAGAAAATATTTATCTTGATGATCAATTGAAATTTCAACCACTGGCTTTGACAATGCACCTTCGAGGTGAATATTCTATTGGAAAATTTTTTATTCAACCACAATTTACACTTGACTATTATTTTCCTGCAGAGAATAAAAATTTTAACGCTATTTTTTCTCTGAATCTTGGAGTGGTTTTTTAATCAACTATTTTTCTTTTTACTTATTCACAAATTAACAAATCTTAACACTTTTAATACAATAGAAAAGGTGGTTTTTTGTTTTTGATTAATGATTCATCGTTAAAAGATTTTAACAGGTATGAGTTGACACTGGCACTATACTTGAAATTTCTCAGAGTAAATTTCTAGTTACCCAAAAAATTAAAATAATCAACATGAAAACAAAATTCCTTTTTCTTTTTGCTGCTGTATTACTATCTCAGGCAATGATGGCTCAGTTTCACATTGGTATTAAAGGTGGGGCCAATATTACCAAAGTCGATGGTGAATCTTTTAAAGACCAATTTAAATATGGTTATCATTTAGGTGGATTTGCTGAAGTTCGTATGGGAAATAAGTTTGTTTTACAGCCCGAAGTATTATTCAATCAATATGCTACAAAAGTGGACAGTAATTACAAAAACATATACCAGGATGTTTTTGGAGGTAATAGTAATATCAAATTAAATTATCTATCTATTCCGATTGTTGTTAATTACAAATTGATTGGTAGTTTTTTATCACTTCAAGCCGGACCGCAATTTGGTGTCTTAATAGATCAAAGTAAAACATTGTTGCAAAATGGAGGCAATGCTTTTAAAGGAGGAGATTTTTCAATGTTGGCAGGTCTTCAATTTAAAATTGCTGCTATACGCATCAATGGTAGGTATGCTATCGGTTTAAACAATATCAGCGATTTACCCGATGACGGTAAATGGAAAAGCCAAGGGTTTCAGTTATCCGTTGGATTAGCCTTATAAAATATTCAATTATTCCTATTTAAAAGCCTTCCGGACAGGAAGGCTTTTTTAGTATTATTACTGATTACAAGGGTACACAATTTGTCAGTTTTATAATCACAGGCATGAAACTTGGCAATACTGAATTCCCTATATACTTTTACTGCATTCCCTTTGGAAGTGACAGATTGTCTAATAATGAATTGAAATAATATATGAATATTGATAAATATTTAATGCGATCAGAAGATGAAATGGATTTTCTACCTATTATCCCATTAAATGAAAGCGATCAGGAAGATATCAATAATGTAGTTGTCCCTGAAGAGATTGCATTACTACCACTTAGAAACACAGTACTGTTTCCAGGGGTTGTTTTACCAATTACAGTTGGAAGAGATAAAAGCATAAATGCCGTTAATGAGGCATATAAAGGTGATAAATTGATTGGTGTAATTGCACAAAAAGATAGCAATATTGAAGATCCTGCTGTAACTGATCTTGAAAAAGTGGGAACCGTGGCTAAAATTGTTAAGTTGATTAAAATGCCTGACGGAGGAACAACCATTATAATTCAGGGGAAAAGCAGATTTCAAGTCGAACGAATTCTTTCTGAAGACCCTTATTTTAAAGCAAAGATCAATAAGTTGGAAGAAGCTGAATCCCCAAAGGACGAGGATTTCAATGCATATATAGCCAATATCAAAGATTTAGCAGCCGATATCGTTCAACTTTCACCAAATATTCCTGCAGAAGCTTCTATTATTCTTCGAAATATTGAAAACCCTTCATTCCTTATACATTTTGTTTCTAGTAATCTGAATACTGAAATAAAGGATAAACAAAGATTACTTGAATTAAACCAGATCCGTCAAAGAGCAGACTTGTTGATGCAGTTATTGCAAAAAGAATTGCAGTTTGCAGAATTGAAAAATAAGGTTACTTCTAAAACAAGAACCGAATTAGATAAACAACAGCGGGAATATTTTTTGCAGCAACAATTAAAAAGCATTAAAGATGAATTGGGTGGAGATAGTAATTCACAGGAAATAAAAGAGATGCAGAAAAAAGCAGAAGCCAAAAAGTGGCCGGCTGCTGCAAAAGAGATGTTTAAAAAAGGGGTTGAAAAATTAGAAAGAATGCACCCCAGTACTCCTGATTTTTCTGTGGTATATAATCATCTTGATTTAATGCTTGATCTTCCCTGGGAGGAGTATACGGAAGATCATTATGATTTAAAGAAAGCCAAAAAAACATTGGATATTGATCATTTCGGAATGCAGAAAATAAAGGAAAGGATTTTGGAATATCTGGCGGTACTGAAATTGAAAGGAGATATGAAAAGTCCAATTCTTTGTTTTGTTGGACCTCCGGGAATTGGTAAAACTTCATTAGGCAGAAGTATTGCTCATGCTATAGGTCGTAAATATGTTCGCTTAAGTTTAGGAGGCTTGCATGATGAGAGTGAAATAAGAGGTCATCGCAAAACCTATATTGGCGCCATGCCGGGAAGGATTTTACAATCTATTCGTAAAGTAAAATCTTCAAATCCTGTAATAATACTTGATGAGATAGATAAAGTTGGAAGTGATATGAGAGGAGATCCTTCTTCGGCGCTACTCGAGGTATTAGATCCTGAACAAAATCATACTTTTTACGACAATTACCTGGAAGGTGAATATGATTTAAGTAAAGTATTATTTATTGCTACGGCGAATAGCTTTCAGAATATACAACCTGCATTAAGAGACAGATTGGAAGTAATTGATCTTAGTGGTTATGCTGTAGAGGAGAAAAAAGAAATAGCTAAAAGACATTTATTCCCAAAACAAAAAGAATTACATGGCTTAAAAAGTACTCCTTTAAAAATAAGTGATAAAGTACTTGAGAAAATAATCCAGGATTATACCCGGGAAAGTGGTGTGCGGGAATTAGATCGTCAATTGGCCTCAATTATGCGCAATCAGGCTAAGCAGTTTGCCATGAAGGGGAAAATTAAAAGTTCACTAACGTCAATTGATATTGAAAAAATTCTAGGCAAGCCAAAATATAGCAATGATATTTATAAAACGGTGAATATGCCAGGCGTGGCTGTTGGGCTTGCGTGGACATATGTAGGAGGTGAAATACTTTTTATAGAAACAAGCCTTAGTGATGGAAAAGGTGAATTAAAGCTGACCGGTAATTTGGGGAATGTGATGAAAGAAAGTGCAAGTACTGCATTAACTTATTTGCAATCCAATGCAAAGAAATATAAACTTGATAGTATACTTTTTGATAAAAAAAATATACATATACATGTTCCTGAAGGTGCAGTGCCTAAAGATGGCCCAAGTGCAGGTGTAACAATGATGACGGCTATAGCTTCTGCCTTGACCGGGAAAAGAGTAAAGCCTTTTTTAGCAATGACAGGTGAAATTACACTACGAGGACAAGTGTTACCTGTTGGAGGCATTAAAGAAAAAGTACTGGCAGCCAGAAGGGCTGGTTTAAAAGAGATCATCCTTTGCTCACAAAATGAAAAAGATGTGTTAGAAATTGACCCGGAATTTATTAAAGGAATTAAGTTTCATTATGTGAAGACAATGGGGCAAGTGCTTGAGCTGGCATTGGTAGGGTAGGTTATTCACAAAAAAATTGTATCATTTTTTTACTCGTTTAAAAAACTTGTTGAATCTTTTAAAAGAGTAAATTTTTGATTATAAAGAGTATTAAATAAAATACCGAAAAGATTTACATTGGAAAAACCTGTATAAAAATTTGAATAATTACTTTCTGGGATATTAACGGCTTTAAAATTCATAAAATAATATTTTTTATCAACTGAGTCTTTGAATTCCCGAAATCCATGATCAGATATTAAAAGAATTATTGGAGGTGTAGCTGAGTATTGTTTTATTTTGTCTACCAATTCAAGTAGTTTAGTATTGCTAAATTGCAAATATTCTATAAATGCTGATTTATCAAAAATGTGCTCATCTGTCAGTAATGCATAATCATTTTGCTTTCCATACTTATCAAAATAATAAGGATAGTGAGGCATTACTAAATGTGTGTAAACAAACTTGGGTTGCAATTCTTTTTTTTGGGCTATTGCAATTGTCGAGTCATAAACTTTATTATTATTCAGCAACGTAAAATTTGTATTCTTTTTTACGAAATATTTTAATTTAAAAGTTGTAATTAAATGGTAGCCCAGGTCTTTTTGCAATCTGTGGAGAAATGTTTGAGCTAATATATAACTGGTTTTTTTCTGTAAAAAGGTAGGCTTCGTTATAGAAGGTTGGCCATTAAAATCAAAAATTGAATAATTATAGAAATTGTAACCAATACTAATTAAATATTTTAAGGCTTTACTTTCTTTTATAGTATTTCTACAAATAACAATATCATTTTTATTACTGTTGCTTCCCAGAATACCGGTTAAGTAGTCCATTTCCAGCATTGAAGCAATAGAAAAAGGAGTAAAATTATAATTACTTATACTACTATCGACTATATTAAAATTTCGTTGTTTTAATTTTTCTTCAAATGGTGTGTTATTAAAGTTGAATAAATCAATTAATTCAGTTTTGCCAGGATAGCCATCTGCAACAATCAAATAAATATCTTTTTTTGAACAAGTATCACAATTTGTGCCAAAGGCCTCTGTTTGTACTGTTCTTATTTTCTTATTACTATTATTAATGAAAGCTGCGCCAATATCATATAGAAGTAACACAAAAAAAAGTCCGTTTAAATATTGGGTTAACGTATGTAGTTTATTAGCAGTTTTTTTAAGTTTAATTGCTATAACTATAAATGCAATAAATGAAATTGGTAAAATAAAAGTATACTTAGAAAGAAAGGAGAATGAATGTAATGACTTTAAAAAGTCTTGTATATTTCCAAAGAAAAGTTGAAATGAAAGAATCAGAAATGAAAGAATACCAGCCTTTGTATATTTTTTATAAATTAACAGGCAAATTAAAAATAGAATTAAAGAAACTATTGCATAGTTCAATCCTAATTTAAGAGTGTCTTTAAGTGGAACAAGGTCAAAGTATTGATTGTAGCCATGGAGTGCAAAAAAGAATGGCAGTAGTAGTAAATATAAAGGCTTCGTATTTAGATTATTCCTGAAAATATTAATCATATCTATTAAAAGTATATAAAACTCTCCCGGATTTGCTGATTTCTTTTTTATTTATTATGCGAAAGTATTGGGAAAAGATCATTTCAAATCTTTCTATATTATAGTCAGTATATATATCCAATTTTTCTTTTAACATCAGTTGAACTTTTTCATCGGTCTTTGGAACAAATTCTATAATCAGAAATATCTTTACTATTTTATTAAACATTACTGCAATTTTTTCAAAAGGAATATTTTTCCCGATAGCCAGGTGATGAATAACAGCTAATGCTATTACTAAATCAGCATCAGCTCTGCTTGAAAAAGAGCTTCTCTCTTCATTGTTTACACCTATTGATGGCGAAGGGTTGGAGAGGTCTATAAGTAAAGGTTGAATTGCGGTTTCTGCTGTACGTTTTATATCTAAATATAAATTATTAATGCATTTTGAATCAAAGTCTACCGATATCGTCTCAATATTTTTTGAAGCAAGTAGTTTTGAAAATTCACCATCATTTGCTCCAATATCAATTGCTTTGGTAATGGTTGGTAACTCATTTAGAAATGTATTTATCATTTCTTTTTTAACTTCCAGATAATCATTTCTTAAAGAGGCTTCGTCATAATATTCAGACCAGGTTGTTTTTTGATTGGGTGATTTTAGTTTTAAAATCAAAGCTTCTAAACTA
>JAHEMM010000007.1:60084-66186 GCA_024643655.1 Chitinophagaceae bacterium
ATTTATCATTTCTTTTTTAACTTCCAGATAATCATTTCTTAAAGAGGCTTCGTCATAATATTCAGACCAGGTTGTTTTTTGATTGGGTGATTTTAGTTTTAAAATCAAAGCTTCTAAACTATGCAGCAAGTTGAGCATTTTTTTCTTAGAAAATTGGACAGTTTTTTTACTGTCTGAATTCTTATGCTCAAATGATGCTTGTAAATGAATGTGTAAGTAAACTAAAAATGAAAACTTACTTTTTTTAGGTAAAAGCGACTTTGTGATAGATATTGGTATGCCATTAGGGAAGGCTAATGATAATTGATTAAGTGATGTTTTTGTATAATGCATCAACAACAGCGGAGATAAAAAATTTTCGCAAAATTGCCTGTAAGCTATCCAGGGTATCTTTTCATTATATTCTTCAAATGACAAGCTATCTATAAAAATAAATTTACCATTATGCCATTGTATATTAAATGGCGTAGCATCTTTTAATATACAGCCCAATGCTAGAGCTTCTTTTGTTAGTCTTAGCGTAAGCAAAGCTGCATCTTTCAACATATCAAAACTCCATTCATAAGGGTACGAAATAAATGAGATTTCTTCAGGTTGAAGGGTTGTATACCACTCTTTATCGCCGGTATAGTTTTCTTTTATTTCTATATGGGGAATTAGAAGACCGTTATCTATTAATCTTTTGTAACAACCACTGCTGATAAAGTAATCAAAATGATTCTTGAAAACCCTATTTACTTGTCTATAAATTATATTATTATGCTTGAAAATAAATCCAGAAGGATCTCTGAAGGAAGAGGGTTCTTTCGTAGTAATAGAAGAAGCCATTAATTAGATTTAGTATCATTCTCCTTTTTAGGTTTTCTACTAAAAAAAGATTTGATATAGTTCTTTAAACTTCTAAAATAAAAGGCAACACCCAGTGCGGCTGCAATTATTGCCTGTACTAAGTAGCTACCACTTCCCGGGTCTATATATAATAAATAACTCATTACAAGTAACTGAGATTTGTTTTAGGCGATAAGGTTAGCAAGGTTTCATACATCAATTTGATTGTATTCTCAATATCATCCTTATGTAACATTTCAACAGTTGTATGCATATAACGAAGCGGAATAGATATTAAAACGGATGGACAGCCATCATTGGAATAGGCAAAAGAATCAGTATCTGTACCAGTGCTTCTGCTTAATGCTCTCCATTGCACTGCTATTTTTTTATCAGCCGCCACTTTTTCTACATGTGCCAGCAATTTGTTATGTATCGCAGGTGCATAAGCTAGTGAAGGGCCGCTGCCTGTGCTTATATCGCCTTCAATATTTTTATTGATCATTGGAGTTGTTGTATCATGTGTTACATCTGTGATAATAGCAATATTTGGTTTTATTCTTCTGGAAATCATTTCTGCTCCACGAAGCCCAATTTCCTCCTGTACTGCATTTACAACGTATAGTCCAAAAGGTAATTTCTTTTTGTTTTCTTTTAATAATCTTGCTACTTCAGCAATCATAAAACCTCCAACACGGTTATCAAATGCTCGTCCAATGTAATTTCCATTTGCCAGTTCGTCAAAACCATCCTGATAGGTTACAACAGCGCCAACATGTATTCCTAAAGCTTCTAATTCTTTTTTATTTCTGGCACCACAGTCAAGCCAGATGTTTTCTGTTTTTGGTTGTTTTTCTTTATCATCTGCACCACCTCTTCTGGTATGAATCGCTGGCCAACCGAAAACAGCTTTTACTGGACCTTTTTTGCCATGAATAAAAACTCTGGAAGCAGGTGCAGTCTGATGATCAGAACCACCATTTCTGGTAACATACATCAGACCATCAGCAGTCAAATAATTTACGAACCAGCTTATTTCATCAGCATGAGCTTCTATAACAACTTTAAATGGATGATTTGGATTGACAACTCCTACGGCAGTTCCGTAGGGATCTACATAATGTGTATCTACATAAGGTTTAAGGTACTCAATCCAGAGTTTTTGGCCCCAGGTTTCAAATCCCACAGGCGAAGCATTATTGATATAAGACTTTAAAAATTCGAAAGAATGATTGGTAATGATCGATTTTTTTGATTTTGTTGATTTTGCCATGGTTCCTTAATTAGGTAGCAAAAATAATTAAATGCCGGGTATAAGCATGAGGAAAGATGAAAAGGCCATCATGCCATCCAGAACGAAATAATAGGAAAAATCTGTAAAGTGGCGTTTGGAATAATTGAATAAAAGACCAACAATAACACCCGGTACTAGTAAAATAGCTATTTGAATGGTGTTAATAGCATATTGATGTAACATAAAAGTCGCAATAGTAAAAAGTGAAAGTACTATCCAGAATAATAGATTGATACCTTTTTCATTCATAAAGCTGATGAGACCTTTTATACCAGCAATTGCATCATCTTCCCTGTCTCTGTAGTCGAAAATCATGCAAATGGCATAAATGAGAAAGAATCGATGAGCGATAAAGAAATAATTTTCCGGTTGCCATTTTTGCTCAGCAATTTCTAAAGGTAAAATAGTAGTAACAAACATCCAGACAAAGGCTAAAAACAAAGTTTTACCTATTGCAATCTTACGTAATGATCTGAATAATGGATGAGGGATCTTTGGAGCCGAATATAGAAAAGTAATAACCGCAGAAATAGCCAACCAGTACCAATTTGATAGTAAATAAAAAAAGAAAATGCTGGTACCAATGGCGCCAATAAAAAATAAAATTAAATGAACAATTCTGTTCCGTTGTACCCAATCTATCCTTGGTGATGGAATAACAGACTCTGTTGTGAGATACCAGTGAAAGCTATAACTGGTAATTGTAGAAAAGAAAACAAAAAATAGAAAATTGTAATTTATTTCACCATTTAATAAAAGTAGATTGGTTTGATATACCATTGCAATAGCACAAAATGCTATAAACAGATTACTGTAAATAAAAACAAAAAAGATTTTTTTTATAAAGCCCGACACTTATCAGGGTTTGATAAGTCTGATTGGTTTGGATTCTGCATAGGTACTTCTATTCTTTAGTTCATCAAGTAAGATAAGTCCCAATGTAGCTGTAGTATCTCTAGATACACCCTGAAGTGAGATAAATACCCCCGAATTATTCGTGTTATATTCAAAATCTATTGAGATATCTGCTTGTTTTGTTTTTGGAGGCAGGTTTAAATTTGAATAGGCATATCGGAAAGTATCCTTTTTGGTCACAAGAACCCCATTGTACCATTTATAAACTACAAATACTGAATCAAGGTCTCCTTCCAGATCTGTATAACTTCCTTTCATACTAATAATATTCCCATTATTTACAGTAGAAGGAGTGATAGATTTAATACTGACCTGAGGTACAGTTGTAAACTTATCTTTGTTGCAAGCAACAGCTACAACCAGAATAAATGAAAGTATATAAAGGATTCTTTTCATTGGGAATAATTGAATAACAAATTTACAGTTTTTAATTACATAAATCGCTATGCAAGATCACTGGAATCATAAAGTTTTTAACGTTTCAAATCAGGGATTTGAGGGTTTGGCCCTTGAAATATTCCGTTTTCAGTATCAAAATAATACTGTTTACAGGGCTTATGTCGATGCTTTGCAAATTAATCCGGTTACCGTTGATGATTTATTAAAGATCCCATTCTTACCAGTCCGGTTTTTTAAGACGCACAAAGTCGCTTCAACTTCATTTTCTGAAATTGCAATATTTGAAAGTAGTGGCACAACCACCACTGTTAACAGCCGGCATTTTGTAAAAGATTTGCTTTTGTACGAAACAAGTTTTTTGAAAGGATTTGAAATGTGCTATGGCAGTATTGATGAGTATTGCATTGTAGGATTATTGCCTTCTTATCTCGGAAGAGAAAATTCATCATTAGTATATATGGTGAATAAATTGATAGAAAAGAGTGGTCATTCGAAAAGTGGATTTTATCTGGATGAATATGAAAAACTGGCACAAGTAATTAATGAGTTGGAAGAAAATAATCAAAAAACATTATTGTTTGGGGTCACTTTTGCTTTGCTGGATTTTGCAGAGCAATTTCCGATGCCATTAAAAAGTACGACCATAATTGAAACAGGTGGTATGAAAGGTAGACGAAAAGAAATGATTCGGGAAGAATTACACAATGTTTTGCAAATGGCATTTCAGGTAAATGATATTCATTCTGAATATGGGATGACAGAATTATTGTCTCAGGCTTATTCAAAAGGTAACGGGCTTTTTTATACACCACCTTGGATGAGGGTTTTGCTAAGAGATGATGAAGACCCGTTAATGCTTAAGCAAACAGGAGCAGGAATTATAAATATCATAGACTTAGCAAATGTCTATTCCTGTGCATTCATTGCGACAGATGATGCAGGGAAAATTCATGCTGATAATAATTTTGAAATATTAGGAAGAATTGATGGTAGCGATCTAAGAGGATGTAGCCTTTTGGCAGTTTAGGATTAAAAAATTGGTAGTTATCTTTATCCCAAAAGAAATTTTATGCGTAGAATAATTATTCCATCCTTAGTAGCTGTTCTTTTTTTAATCAGTTCTTGTGAATCTTCAAAGAAAATTACAGGTAAAAAAGATGATGGTAAACTCGGCTTTACAATAGTACAGGTAAATGATGTGTATGAAATTGCGCCATTAGATGGCGGTAAAGCCGGTGGAATGGCAAGAGTGGCAACTATAAAAAAACAATATCAGCAAGAAAATCCGAATACTTTTCTGGTTATGGCAGGTGATTTTTTAAGTCCATCAGTTTATAATAGTTTAAAATATGAAGGAAGCAGAATACGGGGGAAGCAGATGGTTGAAGCAATGAATTCGGCAGGTGTCGATATTGTTGTTTTTGGCAATCATGAGTTTGATATTGCAGAAAATGATGTGCAAAGTCGAATTAATGAATCTGATTTCAAATGGGTTTCATCCAATACATTTCATAAATCAGGAACAATTGTTGGCCCGTTTGTAAAGAATAAAAATGGTGTGGAGGAACCCTTTCCGGAAACATATACAATGACATTGAAAGATAGCGATGGTACAACTGCAACGATCGGATATATTGGCTTGACATTGCCTTTTAATAAAGCTTCTTATGTTAGTTATACCGATGTATTTACAACTGCACAGCAGAAATATGACGAATTGAAAGATCGATGCGATGCAGTAATCGCAGTTACACATCAATCATTAGAAAATGATATTAAACTGGCAAAACAAATTCCTGGATTAACAATGATCATTGGCGGGCATGAACATGAACGACATTTTGCTAAAATCGGAAATGTATATATAACCAAGGCGGATGCCAATGCTAAATCAGCGTATATTTTAAAGTTAATGATTGACAAAAAAAAGAAACAAGTAAAAATTGATAGTAAAATTATTGACATTGATGAAACCATAGCTTTTGATCCGGTTACTAATGCTATTGTTAAAAAATGGACAGATATTGGCAATGCCAATTATGCTTCGCTTGGTTTTGATGCAACAAAAATATGTTTGACAGCTGGTGAGCCATTAGATGGGAGAGAGGCGTATATACGAACTACGAAAACAAACTTTACAAAACTCATTGTTACTGCTGTAGAAAAAGCATCCCCAACGGCAGATGTGGCAATTATCAATTCTGGAGCTATAAGAGTAGATGATATTTTGCAAATGCCGGTTACGCAGTATGATATTATTCGCAGCCTTCCATTTGGAGGATCCATCATGGAAGTAGATATGAAAGGTAGTTTGCTAAGTAAGATTTTAACTGCTGGGAAAAATAATTGGGGAAACGGTGGCTATCTACAATTCTCTGCAATAGTTGAGAATGATAGTCTAACAAATAAGTGGATGATAAATAATGTTCCAATTGACGCTTCTAAAGTATATAAAGTCGCCATCTCTGATTTTTTAATGACAGGAGGCGAAGCCAATCTTGATTTTCTTACAAAAGATAATGCTGATGTTGTAAAGATTTATCCTGCTTTTACAGAATTAAACGATCCTAGATCTGATATACGAAGGGCAATTATTGAATATATGAAGTCGTTATAAATAAAGTATTATATAAAAAGCCTCAACATTAGTTGAGGCTTTGTGCCCA